>JAZFSG010000081.1:0-16878 GCA_036446035.1 Acidimicrobiia bacterium
TGGCTTCGGCATGGGAGCTGCTAACGCCGTTCGATCGTCTGCGTTGGATCGAGAGCATCTCGAAGGCCGTCGCCGAGGAAGTTGACAGATAGCACGGTGATGATCAGCGCCAGGCCTGGGAAGATGACGAGCCACCACGTGCCGGCGCTGACCCACAACTGCGCGCCGTCGGACACCATCGCGCCCCAAGATGGCGTTGGTGGCTGCACGCCGAACCCGAGGAACGACAGCGCCGCCTCGAGGATGATGGCGGTACCAACGATCAGCGTCGACTGCACGATGATGGGGCTCATGGCGTTGGGAAGCACGTGTCTGAAGATGATGCGTCGATCTCGAGCCCCAGCAGCGCGCGCCGCTTCGACGAACTCCTTCTCACGCAAAGACAGGAATTCGGCGCGCACGATCCTGGCAAGCGTCCCCCATAACAAGAAGCCGAGGAGCAGCGCCAGCGTCCACAGTCCACCCCCGAACACCGCGGCGGCGACGATGGCTACCGGCAGGAGGGGAAGGCTGAGGACCAGGTCTGTGAAGCGCATCAACACCTGGTCGATGGCGCCTCCGTAGTAGCCGGCGACTGCGCCGACGACGGTCCCAAAGAAGGCGACGCCGAGCCCGGTCACTCCGGCCACAATGAGGCTCGCCCGCGATCCGTAGATAACCCTCGAAAGCACGTCGCGACCGATGGTGTCTGTACCGAAGATGAAGTCCGCCCGTGGCGCCGCCCTCACCAGCGGCCTGCCGTCGGCGTCTACGAAGTCGACGGTCGGATCCGACAGCGGCAGTACGTCGGCGAACACCGCGGCGAAGATGATTATCGAGAGGATGAACGCGGACACCATGGCGAGGCGATGCCGACCGAAACGTGCCCTGAACAGGTCCCACTGACTGATGGGTTCGACCGAGAGGCCCTCCTCCTCGAAGTCGTCGGGCCCTCCTACCGGCCGGTCGATGGTGTGATCAGTCATAGCGGACGCGTGGGTCCAGGAAGCCGTAGGCGATGTCGGCGATCAGGTTCATCACTACCACCCCGATGCCGAGCGCCATCACGATCGCCATCACCATCGGGTAGTCGAGCTGGGTGATGGCCTGGATGTACTGACGGCCGAGGCCGGGCCAGCTGAAGATGGTCTCGGTGATGATGGCCCCGCCGATGAGGGCCGCGATGTCCAGCGAGATGAGGGTGACGATGGGGATGAGAGCGTTGCGCAAGGCATGCTTGAAGATGACCCGACGCCGCGGAAGGCCCTTGGCCTTGGCAGTGCGCAGGTAGTCGGAGTGGTAGACCTCGAGCATCGAGGCCCGCTGGAACCTGGCGTATACCGCGATCGAGATGAGAGCGATGGCGGCGGCCGGAAGGATCAGGTGCTGCACGGTGTCACCGAACCGAGCGAGGGTGCCGAGTTCGCTATAGCCGGGCACGTTCATCCCGCCGGTGTAGAGGAACTTGACGCCGGTCCATCGCTCTAGATAGACGGCGAACATGATCTGCATGGCGATGGCGATGAGGAAGATCGGCGTCGAGAAGGTCACAAAGGACACAGTTGTCCCTAATTGGTCAAAGAAGGAGTACTGACGCAGGGCCTGGTAGATGCCAAACGGCACGCCGATCATCACTGCCAGGAACAGTGCGGTGAGCATGAGGCGCAGCGTGGCGCCGGCACGACTCTTGATGATCCCGAAGACGGGCTGGGTTCCCTGGAACGAGATACCCCACTCCCCTTGTACGTAATTGGTCGCCCAGATGCGGTATTGCACCCACGCCGGCTCGTCGAGACCGTAGAAATCTTCGAGGCTGTGGATGTACTCCTGGGTGATCCGGGGGTTGCTCTTGAGGCGGTTGAGCGGTCCTCCGCCCGACATCTGGAGGAGCGAGAACACGATGATGCTCAGCGCGATGAGGGTGACGATGCCGTAGACGACTCGGCGAATGATGTAGTTGAACATGCGCGCGCTCCCTCAGGTTGCGAACGAGCATACCACCCGACAGCACGGCGCCTGGGTGGCCTGAGCAGACTCTCCCGGCCCACTCGGCCCAAACGAAGGGCGAGCCGTGGCGGTTGGTTGGCGTCAAGTTATCACACAAATGCAAGACAGGGGTGAAACGAACACCAGGGGAAACAGAGAAAGGGCCCGCCGAAGCGGGCCCTTTCTCCTGAGTAGTGCGATGCGACCTAGAGGTCGAGTCGGTACCACCCGGCTATGTTCCAAGTGTCGCCTTGCTGCGACGGGTTGTGCTTGTAGCCACCCACCTCATCAGCCCAGACGGCCCCCGGGTCCAACCTGGCATACAACGGGATAATTACCACCTGGTCGGCGATGATGTTCTCCATCTCGTTGATGAGGACGACCAACTCCGCCTCGTCGACGGTGGCGTTCGCCGCGTCTCTGAGCTCGGAGTACCGGGCCGTGTTGTCATCGATAAGCCCCGGGCCCTGGTTGAAGCCGTCGGGGTCCTTTCCGGTGACTTCCGGAGTGCCCCAGCGATAGGGGTTGTTGCCGTCGGGGTACGGCTGCTCTCCGTCCCAGATGTCAAGGATGGACACCAGTCCGGCGAGACCGGGAGTGCCGACCCATGCGAACTCACCGACGTCGATGATGCCGAAGTCGAGGGTCTCGCCGAAGTACAGCGAACTGTCCTCGAGCTGAGCCTCGTACTCGATACCGGCCTCTTCGAACATGGTCACGAACAGCTCGGAGAGAGTCACTCGTGCATCGTTGTTCGAGGTGGTCGAGAAGATGGCCTTCACCGGCGTGGCGTCACAGTCTGTGTCGTCACGGGCACACAGGTCGTCGATGAAGCCTGCGGCCTTGGCCGGGTCATAGTCGTACTGCGCCCACGAACCCTGCGACAGGGTCGGGCTGAAGGCGTCGACGAATGAGTCGAGTGGTTCAACCTGTCCCTTGAGGATCTCGTCGACGATCAAGTTCTTGTCGATGGCGTGGGCCACCGCCTTGCGGTACTCCAGGAAGCGGTTGTAGTTGCCCGGGTTCCGGGTTTGGGAGCCGTCACCGAAGGTGAAGAACATGTGCTCCCAGACCGGGCCCGACAACACCTCGACATTGGCACCCTCAGAGGTGAGGGTCTGTAGGTCTTCGATGGTCTCGATGGCCGGTGGCGGGTTGATCATGTCGACCTCACGAGCCTTGAAGGCGTTGATGAGGGACGCGGTCTCCGGGATGAACCGGAACACCACTGAGTCGAGATAAGGAAGCTGCTGACCAGTCTCAGCGTCTGTCTTCCAGTAGTTGTCGTTGCGGACGACCTTGACGAACTCGCCCTTCTGCCACGTATCGAACGTGAACGGACCGCACGACTGCCACATGTTGTCGTTCCAGTCGTTGATGAAGTCCGAGCCTTCAACGTCATGCTTTGGCATGAGCTGTCCGAAGACCAACTCCGCCTGCACTGTCGGGGCCGAAAGCGTGAATTCGAACGTCTTCGGACCAGCGGTGGTAGACACGATGTCTTCGTAGGTCGCCTTCAGGATGGGCAGATCCGGATCCATAATCGTGTCGTAGGTGAATTGGTAGTCGTCGCCCGATACCGGGGTCCCGTCCTCCCAGACCGCTTCGTCACGGATCTGATAGCGGACCGTCTCGGTGCCGTCGGCGTTGACCGTAATGCCTCCGTTGGCCACTGTTGGCAGCTCAGTTACGACGTCCGGGGTGAGCTCGAGGGTAAACCCGTCGATCACCTGGGTGCCGCACCAATAGCTGTTCCCGATGATGGAGACAATGAAGTTGTCTCCGCCCGGAGCAAAGCTATTGAGCGTTGGGGGTTCCTGGTCGTTGGCGAAGAATACTTCGCCGCCATACGGCTTCTGGAAAGGAGCCTGAGTGGTTCCGGGTGCAGCGGTCGCCGGCGGCGCCGTCGTTGCTGGAGCCTCAGTCGCCGGGGGCGTCGTGTCGCCTGCTGTGGTCGTGCTGCCTGTGTCTCCACATGCCGCCGCGACCATCGCAAACGCCGCGAGTAGCGCCGCCCAGGTCAGAGGCCTTCGAATAAATCGCTTCAAAGCGTTTCCTCCTCGGCTATGTCTGTATTCAAATGTTTTCATTTGCATTGGGGGCTAGTTCAGTTGCCACGACAGAAGGACCGTGGTGAAAGCGAATGAGACCGCTGTCACAACCGTCAACCTGTCGAGGTTCCGCTCCATCACCGTCGCTCCGATCGCGCCGCTGGGCCCGACTCCCCCACCGAACATGTCGGACATCCCACCGCCGCGGCCGCTGTGAAGCAGCACGAGAACGATGAGTAGGAGGGAAACGAGGCCGTGGACGACCGCAGCGATGGCAGTGAGCAGGGTTTTGCCCCTTCGTTGATGACCAGTCCCGCAGACGACGCGGACCTATGTCGCAACTTCGTTAGATATAGGACGATCCCGCCAACAACGCGGAAGTTGGCGGCAGTATGGGGTGTCCGCAGCCCTAGGTCAAGTCAAGCCCTACCATAATCTCCCATGAGTTCGGGGGGATTCCTCAGGCCTGTCTTCCCTGGTCGGCGACCTCTTGAGCGGCGGCGGCGGCCGCCGCGGGGTCTCCCAGGTAATAGGAATCGATTGGTTCCAGCTCGTCGTTCAGCTCGTATACGAGAGGAATACCGGTTGGGATGTTCAGGCTGGGAATATCGGCATCCGCGATCCCATCCAGGTGCTTGACGAGGGCTCGCAGGCTGTTGCCGTGGGCGAATATGACCAGGCGCACCCCGCCCGCTACCTGGGGAGCGATGACCTCTTGCCAATAGGGAACCATGCGATCGACGACGTCAGCCAAGCACTCCGAGGCCGGGAGCAGCGAGGGATCGACGGCGGCGTATCGGACGTCGTTGCCAGGATGCCGTGGGTCGTCCAACGCCAGCTCCGGTGGCCGGATGCTGTAGGAGCGCCGCCAGATGTGGACCTGATCCTCGCCGTGCTCGGCGGCAGTCTCGGCCTTATTGAGACCCTGTAGCGCCCCATAGTGCCGCTCGTTCAGATGCCAGTCCTTGATGACCGGGATCCAGCTGAGATCCATATCGGCCAGGGTGATGTCGAGCGTGTGGATGGCCCGCTTCAGCACCGAGGTGTAAGCCAAGTCGAAGGAGATCCCGGCGTCGGCGAGCATCTCGGCCGCTGCCACCGCCTCCCGTCGGCCTTGGTCGGTGAGGCCGACATCGGTCCAGCCGGTGAAGCGATTCTCCTGATTCCACGTCGACTGCCCGTGCCGTACGAGGACGAGCTTGTGGTTCACATCCAGTACCTGATGACGCTGGCGAAGGCATCTGGGTCCAATGAGGCTCCCCCGACGAGCGCCCCGTCGATGTCTTCCTTCGCCATCAGTGCCGCGATGTTTCCGGCGTTCACGGAACCGCCGTAGATGATGCGCACACTGGCGCCGGCCCCTGGGTGCATCTCCTCGATCTGAGACCGGATGAATCCGACGCCGCTCGCAGCCTCCTCGGGGCTAGCGGTCACGCCCGTCCCGATAGCCCAGATCGGCTCGTAGGCGACCACAAGACCCGAGACCTGCTCGGGGGTCAGGCCGCGCAGTCCCGCCCTGAGCTGCGAGGTGATCCTGGCATCGGTCTCGCCTGCCTCTCGCTCTTCGAGAGTCTCCCCCATCGCCAAGATCGGTGTCATCTCGGCCAAGAGCACCGACTTGACCTTGCGGCTGATCATGGCGTCGTCCTCGGCGAACAGCTGACGCCTCTCCGAGTGACCGATCACGACGTAGTTGACGCGGAGGCTGGAGAGCATGGGCGAGGAGATCTCTCCGGTGAACGCCCCGCTCTCCTCGAAGTGGACGTTCTGCGCGCCGAGCTGGATCGGCAGATGGTCGGCCTCGATCACCGTCTGCACTGATCGCAGTGAGGTGAACGGCGGGATAACGACTACATCCACCCTGTCGTAGTCGCTCAGCTCCAATCGATAGGACAGCTTCTGCACCATCTGGATCGCCTCCAGATGGGTCGCGTTCATCTTCCAGTTGCCGGCGATGAGGTTCTTACGCTCCATCAGCCCACCTCCTCAGGGTGTCCAACGCCGGAAGCGAGCCCTGTTCCAACAACTCGAGGCCGGCACCTCCGCCTGTAGACAGATGACCGATCGAACCTTCGAGTCCAAGCCGGCGCACCGCGGCGATGCTGTCCCCGCCGCCGACGACCGTGAACCCGGGTGCTCCTGCCACCGCTTTGGCAACGGCCGTGGTACCGGCCCGGAAAGCCTCCCACTCGAAGACGCCCATCGGCCCGTTCCAGAAGAGCTGCTCGGAGTTGGCGATGACGGCGGCGTATGTCTGCTGGGTGTCGGGTCCGATGTCCAATCCGTAGCCATCCTCGTTGATGTTGATAGTGGGCATCACCTCGTGGGAGGCGTCGGAGTTGAAGCTGGTGGCGACCACTATGTCTGTTGGCAGCAGGATCTTGCTCCCGCCGTCGGCGCCGAGTACCTCTCTCACGTCGTCCATCATCTCGGTGTCGACCAGCGAGTTCCCGACCTCGTAGCCATCAGCGGCCAACAGCGTGAAGCACATGCCGCCGCCGACGAGCATGGCGTCGACCTTCGGCAGCAGGGCCTTGATGACGCCCAACTTGTCGCTCACCTTCGCCCCGCCCAAGACAACGACATAGGGCCGGACCGTCGATTCGAGGAGTCGCTGTAATGCCTCCGTCTCCGCAACGACCAGCAGGCCCGCGGCAGACCGGAGACGCTCGGCTACTCCCGATGTTGAGGCATGAGCCCGATGGGCGCTTCCAAAGGCATCGAGGACAAACAGATCTGCGAGTTGGGCGAGGCCGTCGGCCAGAGCCGGATCGTTCGAGGTCTCGCCGCTCTCGAAGCGGGTGTTCTCCAGAACCACGACGGCCTTCTCGGCACCGACGATGGTCGACGCCACCTCGGCGCCAACCACGCCGTCGGCAAAGACGACGTCGAAGCCGCCTAGCTCCCCGAGCCGTGCCGCGACCGGAGCCATGGAGAGGGCTGGGTCGTATCCCTTGGGCCGACCAAGGTGAGAGCAGACGATGACCGACGCTCCTCGATCGCGAAGGGCGTCGATGGTTGGCAATGAAGCGCCGATGCGGAAGTCATCGACGACCTCTCCGTTTGCAAGAGGCACGTTGAGATCGGCGCGCACAAGCACCCGCTTGCCCGCGACCTCCAGGTCGTGTATCCCCAGGAGCTGAGTCACGCCTGTGTTCTGAGTGCAACGTCGACGAGGCGATTGCTATAGCCCCACTCGTTGTCGTACCAGCCGAACACCTTGACCATGGTCGGGCTGGCCGCCATTGTGAACTGGCCGTCGAGTATGCACGAGTGCGGGTCGCCGACGATGTCGCTCGACACGATGGGATCCTCGGTGTAGCGCAAGATGCCTGCCATCGGCCCGGCCGCAGCTTCCTTGAACGCTGCGTTCACCGCCTCTTCGCTCGCCTCGTTTTCGAGGGAGACGACGAGGTCAGTGATAGAGCCATCCGGAATCGGCACCCGCAGCGCCTTGGCCACGAGCTTGCCCTCCAGCTCAGGCATGACGATGCCAAGTGCCTTGGCGGCGCCGGTCGATGTCGGAACGATGTTGGCTGCCGCTCCCCTGCCGCGACGCAGGTCTGAGTGCGGGAGGTCGAGCAGGTGCTGATCGTTCGTGTAGGCGTGGATCGTTGTGAAGGCTCCCTCGCGGATTCCGAAACTGTCGTGCAACACCTTGGCCATCGGGCCGACACAGTTGGTTGTGCACGATGCGTTGGAGATGATCTTGTGCTTAGTCGGGTCGAAATCGGCATCGTTGACACCAAGCACCAGGTTGTAGTCAGGCGTGTCCTTCATCGGGGCAGACACGATGACCCACTCGGCACCAGCCTCGCGGTGCTTGGAGGCAGTCTCCATCGTTCGGAACACGCCGGTGGATTCGATGACGACATCTACTCCCAGGTCGCCCCACGGCAGCGCTGCCGGATCCCTCTCCGCGAAGATGTTGAAGCTGTCGCCGTCGACCGTGAGCTCCGACCCCTTCACATCGACGGCCCCGGGGAACCGACCGAGAACGGTGTCGTACCTCAGCAGGTAGGCAAGCGTCTCGGCGTCCGTTAGATCGTTGACCCCGACTATGTCGACCTCGCCTCCGCGGGCGTGTACGGCACGGAAGAAGTTACGGCCGATGCGGCCGAAGCCGTTGATGGCCACCTTCATGATTGTCGTCCTCTCTACTCCAGCGGAGTCTGCGTCTTCGGTAGCGCGAAGTCTACGACGGAGCTATCCGGCCGAGGACGTCGCCGAGCCGGTTGGGGTGATGAAACGGCCAATCGCCCGAGCGATCGACGAGGTCCGCATAGACAACGTCAAGGCCGAGCTGTGCCGCCCAGACCTCGTCGATGCGAACCGGCTCGTGTGGTCTCTCGACAGCAATCGGAGAGTCGTTAGCCACGATGACATCGGGCCTGCGAAGTCTCCCGTGTGAGGACAGAGCCTCGATGTGGGCGGCTCCGTCCATGCCGAGCGTCTCCCCGTCCTGAGTTATCAGGTTGCAGACGTAGACCAGTTGTGCCTCGGAAGCATTGATGGCATCCGCCATTCCCGGCACGGCTACCGCGCCAAGCGTCGATGTGAAGAGGCTGCCCGGTCCGAGAACGATCTGACCCGCCCCCTTGATGGCGGCCAGCGCCCGCGGGTTAGCCGCGACGTCCGCCGGCTCCAGGGTCAGTTCGGTGATCTCGCCGGCAGTCTGAGCGATGTTGAGCTGACCGTGCACGGCCTTGCCGTCGATGACGGCTTTCATTGTCAAGGACTCGGTTGCAGCCGGCACGACGGACCCGATGGAACCGAGGCAACGTTCTGCCTCCATCACACCCTCGTCGAAACTGCCGGCCTCCGCCGCCATCGCTGCCAACATCAAGTTGCCGAGTGAGTGACCCGCGATGTCACCTTCATCGAATCGGAACTCGAATAGGTCTCGCCAGGTCGAATGGGCTGGCGTGAGCGCAACGAGCGCTCGCCGCAGGTCTCCCGGCGGGGGGATGCCGAGCGCCGGACTGAGCCGGCCCGAAGAACCTCCATTGTCCGCTACACCGACGATCGCGGTGATGCTCGGAGTGACGAGTTGGATCGCTTGCAACGCGGTGGCCAGCCCGTGACCACCTCCCAGAGCGACCACCTCGACGCCCTCGAAGTCCGCTTCGAGTGCCTGGAGCAGCGGGTCGGTCATTGTCCCGTAGTCGGTCACTTCTCGATATCCCTATGCCGAACGGCCACGTCAACCTCGCCCTTTGCCAAGCGCTTCCCGAGTTCGTCTGCGATGGCAACAGAACGGTGCCTGCCTCCGGTACAGCCGATTCCGATCGTGACGTAGGACTTCCCTTCCACCTGGAAGCGGGGAATGAGGAAAGTGACAAGGTCGGTCACCTTCTCCAAGAAGCTGGCGGCATCCTCTGAGTCCAGCACGTAGTCGCTGACGATGGGATCGGTCCCCGTGAGCGGACGCAGCTCTGGGTCCCAATGAGGATTCGGAAGGAAGCGGACATCGAGAAGCAGGTCGACCTCGCGGGGCGCCCCATACTTGAAGCCGAACGATCGCACCGAAACTCTCATCGGCTGCGCCGGCACTTCGGCGCTGAACGCCTCACGGATCAGCTCTCGTAGCTGGTGAACAGAGCGGTCGGTCGTGTCTATGACTACATCGGCTCGAGCCCGCACATCCGCCAGCGCCTCACGTTCCTTGGCGATCGACTCGGGGATGCTGTCTGCTGCAACAGGATGGGGGCGCCGGTTCTCCGAGTAGCGATTGAGAAGAGCTTCATTGCTGGCATCGAGGAAGAGCACCGACGTCTTGACCCCGCTGCCCGCAATGCGGGCAATGGCAAGCTCGAGCTCATCGAACTCGAGGCCGCGTCTCGTGTCGACGATCACGGCGAGCCGAGCCGAAGGGCGATCCTCGAGGTCGACATGGTTGACGACATCCTTGATCAGGGCCGGCGGAAGGTTGTCGACGACCTCAAAGCCGAGATCCTCGAGGTCGATGGCAGCACGGGACTTCCCCGCTCCGGACATGCCTGTGATCACGATCAGATGTGGGGCGTTGGTCACCGACAACCGTCCTCTGCGACTGGGGCCAATCTACTTGGGGTCGGCGGATGTTGGCGGTCCCGAAGACAGCGTGGCTTCAAGGTTGGGAGCGACCCGCATCGCCGTGCAGTACCCCGTGGAGCTCCTCGGCGACGCCACGCGGAACTACCTCGGCGAGTGCATCGACCTCGGCCTCGCGGATCTTCTTGAGTGAACCGAACCGGCCGATGAGTGCCTTCTTTCGCGTCGGCCCGATGCCGACCACGTCGTCGAGTATCGAGTCGACCATGCGCTTGCCCCGCAGCTTGGCGTGATACTGATTGGCGAAGCGGTGTGCTTCGTCCCTAACCCGTTGCAGCAGATATAGGGCGTCTTCTCCCCGTGGGATTCTGAGCGGGTCACTCCTTCCGGGCAGGTACACCTCTTCCATCCGTTTGGCCAGACCCGCGACGGGGATGTCGAGATCGAGCTCGCTCAACACCATTACGGCACGGCTGACCTGCCCGGCACCGCCGTCAACGAGAACGAGCGACGGTGGATAGGCGAACCTGCCCCTTTCCTCCACGGGCTTCTCCAGCTCAGCCAGGTAGGCAGTGAAGCGACGTCGGATCACTTCCTCCATTGAGGCGAAGTCGTCTTGACCGGCGACGCTGCGGACCTTGAACCGTCGATACTGACCCCGCTTGGGGAGACCGTCCTCGAGCACCACCATCGACCCGACGGTGTCCGTCCCCTGAATGTTGGCGATGTCGTAGGCCTCGATCCGCAGGGGGCTGTCCGGTAGCTCGAGGCTCTCCTGGAGGCTTCGCAGCGCCTTCGCCCTGGCATTGTGATCCGTGTTGCGCCGCAGTCGATGCCGTGCGAACTCTTCCCTGGCGTTGGTGTTGGCCGTCTCCAGGAGCCGCTTCTTGGCGCCCCGCTGCGGAACCCGCAGAGAGACTCGGCCATCACGGCGGTCCTCGAGCCAGCCACCCCAAGCCACAGCGTCGTCTGGCAGTACTTCCACCAGGACCTCGGCGGGCGGTGTCTCATCGCGATAGAGCTCGCCGAGCATCTTTCCGAACAACTCCCCCGTCGCAACGTCCTCGACCTTGTCGATCACCGACGCCGACCGACCGACGACCCTCCCTTTGCGGACGTGCATGACGACGAGCGAGGCCTCGAGGTCGTCCTCGTCGAGAGCAAAGAGATCGAAGTCTTCGTTCCCCTCGGTCACGACCTCCTGGCGAGCCAGCGCCTTCTCTACCGACAGCAATTGGTCTCGCATGCGGGCGGCTCGCTCGTACTCGAGCGCATCTGACGACAGCAGCATCTCTTTCTTCAACTGTTCGACGATGCCCCGGCTGTCGCCGTCGAGGAAAGCCGCCAGGCCGTCGACGTGCTCCTGATACTCATCTGGCGTCACCTCTCCGACGCACGGCCCTGAGCAGCGCTCGATGTGGAAGAGCAGGCAGGGACGACCGCGCCCGGCGTGACGCTTGTACTTGCCGTCGGTACAGGTCCGCACCGGGAAGGTCCTCAGCAGCAGGTCGAGGGTCTGGCGGATGGCATAGGCGTGAGCGAAAGGACCGAAGTACTCGGTGCCCTTGCGCTTGCGACCCCGCATCACCGTCGCCCGAGGCCATTCGTCGGAGCGGGTGACGGCCAGGTAGGGGAAGCTCTTGTCGTCGCGCAGTCGTATATTGAACCGCGGCTGGTGCTGCTTGATGAGGGAGTTCTCAAGATGGAGGGCACCGACTTCGGAGTCGGTAACGATCCATTCGACGTCGTCGGCCGCCGCCACCATGGTTCGGGTGCGCGGCAGGACCCCGGTGCCGAAGTAGTTGGAAACCCGCTTGCGGAGAGAAAGAGCCTTTCCGACGTAGAGCACCTGGCCGTGTCGGTCCTTGAAGAGGTAAACCCCCGGGGCGTCGGGGATCTCAGAGGGCTGGGGGCGCTTCACGGGCGAAAGTGTACGGAGTAGGCCCAGAGCTGGCCGTAGCCTCGACCCGTGCCCAGTTATCGCGACCAGCTAGCCGACTTCATAGCCGACCTCAGGGGACTGTTCATCGGCGATCGAACCTTCGGCGACGCTCTCCTCCCGCCGATCGTCTTCGTGGCGGCTCAGCGATGGCTTGGCGTCGGCTGGGCGGCGGTCCTGGCACTCGGCGTCGCCTCGCTGTTCATCCTCTGGCGTTGGAAGAAGCGGGGCTCGGTCACCTATGCGTTTGGCGGCGTCGCCACAGTCTCCCTCGCGGTGTTCTTCGCGCTGCGCTCGGGAGAGGCAGGGGATTTCTTCATCCCCGGCATCGTGTCGGCCTTCCTCTGGGCCGTAGTGGGCACGGGATCGATCATCGCCCGGCGGCCTTTCGTTGTCTTCGCCAGTGCCTTCTATCGCCGTTGGCCGGTCGAGTGGTATTGGCGGAACGACGTTCGACCTGCCTACACCATCGTTTCGTGGTGGTGGGTCGCCTACACCCTGGTGCGGGGCCTCGGACAGCTTTGGCTCTTTGTCGACGACCGAGTGGAGTTGTTGCTGACCTTCAAGCTGCTGACCAGCTTTCCGGTATCGGTGCCGCTGATGTTCGCCAGCTATGTGTACGGCAATCGCAAGCTGCACCGGCTCGGCGGACCAACCGTCGCGGAGCATCTGGCAGGCGCCGAGGCACCATTCGCCGGCGGGCAGCACGGCTTCTAACAACACTGCCTCCCAGCCCCCAACAGTCGAACGTAGGCTGGCGCCCCTGACGAGAGGGCGACGCGCTTGGTAGACGACATAGCTGCGGAGTATCGGCTCGGGCCGCGATTCCTCAACGCATGGCAGCAACAAGGCGGGGCGAGCATCGAAGATCTCGCGGCCATGCCGCCCGATAGCCACGAGCGGCTGTGGGCCGAGTTCTCGCTGACCACCAACTTGCGCGGCCAAGAGCTGGCCTGGCAGGTAGCACGCCGCCTCACAGACGGCGTTCCGACGCTTGCCGGTCGCTCCTCGATCGATGTTGGATGCGGGCTGGGCGGCACCGCCGTCGAGTGTGCCCGGCTGGGGTCCGATGCGCTGGGGATCGATCCAGATCCTGAGCGGGTAGATCTGGCGACGGCCAACGGAGCGGACAGCGGAGCATCCGTTCGCTTTCTGTCGGGTGATCTGCTCGATGGCCACGTTCGCCGTCAGCTCGGCTGCTTCGATGCCGTCATCGCTCAGGACGTGCTGGAACACGTTGCCGACGCCCGAAAGGGTGTGCATGCCTTGGCGGAGCTGGCCTCTGCTGGCGGCCTGGTGGCGGCAGTCATTCCCAACGGCGACGCGGCGAGCTTCGTGCTCGCCGATGGGCACTACCTCCTACCAGGGCTCACCCTGCTGCGCCATCGCCCCGCGGCGGTGGAGTACCACGAGGCCCGATTCCCCAACGGTGACTACGACGTCGAGAACTATCACTCTTGGGACAGCTACGCCGCTTGGTTCGCCGAGGCGGGGCTCACCATCGTCGATGTGGAGCACATAGGTGGCGTTTCGTGGGACGAGCTCGATGCAACCCTCGGAGCGGCTCACCTGGCCGTGGTTGAGGCCGCGGACTCGCTACCTCAATCTGTTCGATCGGCCCTGAAGATGGCCTGGAGCGACTACGTCGACCGGGTTGCCGCGGCAAGATCACTTCCTCGATCAGAAGCCGAACGTCGAGTTACGGTCGAGTCGTGGCGGGTCTATGCGTCGCGAGGGCCGCTACGAAAGCAAGTCCACAAGAGAGCTCGAACTCGCCTGCGGAAGCTGACGAAGAGGATCCCGGGGATGAGTGCCCTGGTGAAAGCGTGGCGAGGCCGAGCGGACTGATGCCAGAGCTCAGCTCAGGGCCGGGATGATCGTCTCGCCGTAGGCGTCGAGCGTTGCTTCCTTATCGTCGTGCATCAAGTAGACACCGAAGTGATCGACACCTAGCTCACGCAACAGCGTCAACTTCTCGATGTGGGCATCGGCGTCACCCAGGACACAGAAGCGATCGACGATCTCGTCTGGCACGAAGTCCGTTGACGGGTTGCCGGCCTTGCCGTGGTGGGCGTAGTCGTATGACTCCCGGGCTTTGATGTAATCGCTCAGAGCCTTGGGGACCCTGGACTCGTCCTCGCCGTACCTCGCAACCATGTCGGCGACGTGGTTGCCGACCATGCCGCCGAACCAGCGCAGTTGTTCGCGCTGGTGCTCGATGTCGTCGCCCACGTAGGCCGGAGCGACGACGCAGATAGCCACGTCGTCGGGATCGCGTCCGGCCTCTGACGCTGCCGTCCGCACCGCCGCGACCGTCCACTCCAGAATCTGAGGGTCGGCAAGCTGCAAGATGAAGCCGTCGGCGTGTTGGCCGATGGTCGCCAGTGTCTTGGGGCCGTAGCCGGCAGACCACATCGGCAGGTCCCAGCCGTTCTTTATCCACGGGATGCGCAGCTGCTTGTCGTTGAAGGTGACCTCCTCGCCGGCCACCATCGCCTTGATGATCCGCATCGACTCCACCATCGCGGCCAGGTTGCGGGGCTTGTCGCCGATGACCCGCAGCGCCGAGTCGCCTCGACCCATCCCACAGATGGTGCGACCGTCGTACATGTCGTTGAGCGTCGCGAATAGCGACGCCAGCACCGTCCAATCCCGTGTGCCCGGGTTGGTGACCATCGGTCCGACAACCATCTTCTCGGTCTCAGCGAGCATCCTGCTGTAAATGACGAAAGGCTCCTGCCACAACACGTGGGAGTCAAATGTCCAGGCCTTGGAGAATCCGTTGGCCTCGGCACGCCGCGTGAGATCTATGACGCGCTGCGCTGGCGGATTGGTCTGAAGGACGACACCGAAATCCATCAGGCGCTGTTCGCGGTCATCGAGCTTCTCTTCATCGCGCAGCCCGTACCGGCTCGGCCATCAGTCATTCTGGGGGAAGCCGAGATTCTTTCCCCGGGCCGCTGGGTCGGACCAGCGACTCGTCACGACCTTGCCCCTCGTGTAGAACTTGACACCCTCTGGTCCGTATATGTGGGCATCCCCGAACAGCGAGGCCTTCCATCCGCCGAATGAGTAGTAGGCGGTCGGCACAGGAATGGGGACATTGATCCCGACCATGCCAACCGGCACCTCGTTCTGGAACTTGCGAGCCGCTCCGCCATCGTTGGTGAAGATGGCGACACCGTTGGCGTAGGGATTGTCCTCGACCAACTCCATCGCCTCCTCGTAAGTCTCTACGCGAACAGTGGAGAGAACGGGCCCAAAGATCTCGTCCTTGTAGATGCTCATGTCGGGCTTGACGTTGTCGAAGAGAGTTGGGCCCAAGAAGAAGCCCTCTTCCTCGGTGGCCAGCGGTCGTCCATCGGCGAGGAGGGTGGCTCCCGCCGCGACGCCCTCTGCGATGTAGGAGGCGACCCGGTCGCGGTGGGCCTCGGTTACCAGCGGCCCCATATCCGCGTCCTCTTCCGACCCATTGGCCACCTTGACCGCCTTGATCTTCTCCTGAACCTTGGGAAGGAGTTTGTCCGCAGCATCCCCGACGGTGACGACCACAGAGATGGCCATGCAACGCTCGCCCGCAGATCCGTAGCCCGAGTTGATCGCGGCGTCGGCCGCTAACTCCATGTCGGCATCCGGCAGGACGATCATGTGGTTCTTGGCACCGCCGAGGGCCTGTACCCGTTTGCCGTTGGCTGTCCCGGTCTCGTAGATGTACCTGGCGATGGGCGTCGACCCCACGAAGGAGACTGCAGCGATGTCGGGATGTTCCAGGATCCGATCGACGGCCACCTTGTCACCGTTGACGACATTGAACACACCATCCGGCAGGCCCGCCTCGGCAAGAAGTTCCGCAGACAACATCGAGGCCGATGGGTCCTTCTCCGACGGCTTGAGAACGAAGGTGTTGCCGCAAGCGATGGCAAGCGGATACATCCACATTGGCACCATCGCCGGGAAGTTGAAGGGCGTGATGCCGGCAACAACGCCTAGCGACTGGCGTATCGCATAGCTGTCGACGTTGGTTGAGACGTTCTCGGAGAAGTCACCCTTGATCAGTTGGCCGATGCCGCAGGCGAACTCGACGTTCTCGAGGCCACGTTGCACCTCTCCCCTTGCGTCGTTGATGACCTTGCCGTGCTCGGCGACCAACAGCTTGGCAAGATCCTCGCTGTGCCGATCGACCAGCTCCCTGAATGCGAAGAGGATCGAAGTTCGCTTGGCGATGGAGATGTCCCGCCAGTCGTCGAGTGCTCCTCTTGCCGCGTCGACAGCCTGATCGACGACAGCTGGCGAACCCAGGGCGACCTCTTTGGTCTGGACGCCGGTTGCCGGATCGAAGACGGGGCCGGTTGCTCCTGGCTCGCCGTCGTACGGCTTGCCGTCTATCCAGTGTGTGATGAGCTGCATCCGGCCTCCTAGATCAACGACTGGCTGAGGCCGCGCTTGATGTAGCGGCCGTCACCTTTGGTTCCGACGTAATCGCCATCGTTGACGATCACCCTTCCGCGCGAGATCACCGTCTTGGGGCTCCCTGAGATCTTCATGCCGTCGTATGCCGTGTAGTCGATGTTGCCGTGGATGGTGTCCGCCCCGTAGGTGAACGAGGCCTTCGGGTCAAAGATCACTATGTCGGCATCGGAGCCGACTGCGATCGTCCCCTTCTTGGGGAACATGCCGAACATCTTGGCTGGGGCGGTGGAGCACATCTCCACCCAGCGGTTGATGCTGAACCGACCACCAACGACGCCGCTCTCGTACATGACGTTGAGCCGCTCCTCGACGCCTGGCAACCCGTTGGGGATGAGGGTGAAGTTGCCCTCTCCCAGCCTCTTCTGACGGCCCATCGTTTCGTCGTCTTCGAAGAAGAAACAGGCGTGGTCGGTGGAGACG
>JAZFSG010000082.1:0-32215 GCA_036446035.1 Acidimicrobiia bacterium
GCTACGTGCATGGCGGCTCTATCGATCTCCGAGTACACGCCGACAGTGCGTATGCCTAGCTCCTTGGCGCCGCGAATGATCCTTACCGCGATCTCACCCCGGTTGGCTATGAGCACTGAGCCGATCACAGCGGGATATTGCCATGCTTGCGCGGTGGCATCGTCTGTCGCTTCGTGCGCAACATCTCGAGAGCCCTGATGATCCGGGGCCGTGTCTCCCGCGGCTCGATGATCTCGTCGACGAGGCCGCGTTCGGCGGCGACGAACGGGTTGTTGAAGCGCTCTTCATACTCGGCGATGAGATCTGCTCGCCTGGCGTCGGCATCGTCTGCGGCCGCCAGCTCTCGTTTGTGAATGATGTTGACTGCGCCGCTCGCTCCCATTACCGCGATCTCGGCGCTCGGCCAGGCGAGAACGATGTCCGCACCGACGCTTCGCGAGTTCATCACGACGTAGGCGCCGCCGTACGCCTTGCGGGTGATGACGGTGATCTTGGGAACGGTGGCCTCGCAGTAGGCATACATGAGCTTGGCGCCGTGCCGGATGATCCCGTTGTGCTCTTGATCGACGCCGGGGAGGAATCCGGGGACATCGACGAAACTGACGAGCGGGATGTTGAAGGCGTCGCAGAAACGCACGAAGCGGGCAGCCTTGACCGAGGCATCGATGTCAAGGGTTCCGGCGAGCGATTGCGGTTGATTGCCAACGATGCCAACGGCATACCCGTCGAGTCTCGCAAAGCCAACGACGATGTTGGTGGCGTACTGCTCATGGACTTGATACACCTCGCCGTCGTCAACGATGTGCTCGATCAGCTCGATCATGTTGTATGGCAGATTGGGCGAGTCGGGAATGATGGTGGTGAGGTCCTCGTCCATACGATCCGATCGATCCGACGGGGTGAAGTACGGCGGCAGCTCCTTGTTGTTCAGCGCCAGGAACGACAACAGGAATCGCACCTCTTCGAGAGCCGCCCGCTCGTCGCCTGCTACGAAGTGCGTCACACCCGACTTGGTGCTGTGGGAGTGGGCGCCGCCAAGCTCCTCGAAAGTGACCTCCTCGCCTGTCACTGTCTTGATGACATCTGGGCCCGTAATGAAGAGGTGACTGCTTCCTTCGACCTGGTACACGAAGTCGGTTATGGCGGGGGAGTAGACGGCACCGCCGGCGCATGGACCCATGATCACCGAGATCTGGGGGATGACACCCGAGGCGCGAACGTTGCGCCGGAAGATCTGCCCGTAGCCGTCGAGAGAGACGACGCCTTCCTGAATCCGGGCGCCACCTGAGTCCTTGAGAGCGACGAGGGGGGCGCCGGTTTCGGTCGCCATATCCATGATCTTGGTGATCTTCTCGGCGACGACTTCGCCGAGGCTGCCTCCGAAGACTGTGAAGTCCTCGGCGAAGACGAAGACGACGCGGCCGTCGACGGTGCCCCATCCTGTCACGACGGCATCGCCTGCGGGGCGGTTGTTCTCGCTTCCAAAGGCAGTCGCTCGGTGGCGAACGAACATGTCGACTTCCTGAAAGGACCCCTTGTCGAGCAAGAGTTCGACGCGTTCCCTCGCTGTGAGCTTGCCCTGTTCGTGCTGGCGGTCGACGGCGCGCTGGCTTCCGGCGTGTTCGGCCTCTTCGCGGAGCTTGCGCAACCGCTCGATGCGTTCTTCAGTACTCACGACCGCTCCCGGTAGGCTCGTCGTGTTCCTTTGACCTCTTCCGACCGACGATGGCTACACCTTACGCAACCGTCCATCTCCCCTCCACTCCCTCCACGCAAGACGAGGCTCGGGCTCGCTTCGAGGGTGCGCCGCTGCTCCTCACCACCGATCGGCAGAGCGCCGGGCGGGGGCGCCGCGGGCGTAGTTGGCTGGAGGCGACTCGACCCCTCGCCATGTCCTTGGCTTTCGAACTGCCGTGGCCGCCTCCAACCTGGCCTCGGTTGACCCTCGTGGCCGGCCTTGCCGCAGCCGCGGCCCTCGACGAGAAGGCGTCCCTCGACTGGCCGAACGATCTCGTCGTTGGGCCCAACAAGGTCGGGGGGCTGCTAGCCGAGGTGTCCGACGGTGTCGTTGTTGTCGGACTGGGCGTCAACCTGTGGTGGCCGGAGTCGCCAGAAGGCATGGCCGGAGTATTCGCCACGGATCCGGGTGAAGCGTCGGCGGCCCAGGTGGCTGCCAGCTTCGCCTCGGATCTTCTCTCTCGCGTCGGCGATGGCCCGGAGCATTGGGGTCGGGAGGATTACAGGGACCGCTGCGTGACGCTCGGAGGACCCGTCGCGTGGGAAGGGGGCGCAGGCGTCGCCGTCGATGTCGGCGCAGACGGCTCTCTCGTCGTCGAGACCGATCAAGGAACAATCGAGCTGCACAGCAGCGAGGTGGCACGTATCACGCGGGGTACTGTGCCGCCGATGTCCCAATGAGCGTGCTTCCAGGCGAGGGATCCCACCTCATCTTGTATGGCCCGGCGGCGGTCTCGGCCCGCACGAGGACCCACCAGGCATACCTGGCCCGACCCGACATGGCCGGAGCCTTTCCCGTTGCGGTGCTGCTTGGTCCCGTTACGGCCGGCGTCAAGGAGTTGTGTCGGCAGCTGGCCCGTCGCGGCTTCGCTGCCATAGCGTTCCAGGGCGGCGAGAGCAGAGGCGATGTTTCCGATGTGATGGGCTGGATCAGTGCGCCGGGGACGCCATGGGCCAACCCCGATCGCGTCGCCGTCATCATCGCTGGGCAAACCGAGGTGGACGCCGGCGCGTTCGGACGAGCTGTGGCCTTCGTCCTTCTCGACGCACCTTTGGAGATCGAACCCGCGGGCCGTCCTGTGCTTGGGCTGTACGGAGCCGAGGGTGCGCCGGCAGCCATCGCCCGTGGTGCTCACGGCGATGTGCCTGCCTCGGAGTGGGCGTTCTATGCGGGCGCCGCGGAGGGCTTCTGGAACCTAGCCTCGGACGACTACCAGCCGGGACCAGCGGCCGACGCCCTCGACCGGATAGTCGTGTTTCTCGGGGCCTCGCTCGGAGTGGCGGCGTGACGATTCGCCAGGCGGTTCTCCTCGTCGGGGGTCGAGGCACCCGCCTGTGGCCGCTCACTGCTGCGGTTCCCAAGGGGTTGTTGCCCCTCGCCGGAGTCCCATTCCTCGAATTCCAGCTGGGGCGGCTGGCCGAAGCGGGCGTGGAGGAGGTGTGGCTGGCCGTCGGCACCGACCACCAGGATGCTTGGGAGCGTTACGCGGCTCAGCGGGAGGAATCGCCGACGCTCTCGGTATCCGTTGAGCACGAACCGCTCGACACCGCCGGTCCCGTTACCCAGCTCCTCGATCGACTTGATGACACGTTTCTGGTGCTCAATGGAGACGTCATCTTCGATGCCGCCCTCTCACCGTTCGTGGAGGAGGCTCCAGATGCCGGAATCGTGTTGGCCCTGGCCCGGGTCGACGACACCAGTGCTTACGGCGTGGTAGTCACTGATTCCGCCGGGATGGTCGATCGCTTCGTGGAGAAGCCGCCACGAGAGGAGGCTCCGGCCAACACAGTGAACGCTGGTGTCTACATCGCCAACCGTCGAGCGTTCGAAGGCTTCGATGCGGGACGGCTCTCGTTCGAACGAAGCGTCTTTCCCGCGCTGGTCGAAAGGGGGGACCTGGGGGGCGTCGTCGTCACCGGATCGTGGCTTGACATCGGTACCCCGGACCTGTGGCTCGAGTCACACGCTGCCATCCTTGGCGGCCAAACCAGCTTCGAAGGCGCCCGCGGCCACGCGGCCGCGGAGTCGGCGCAGATCCACGGAGAGCGTCATGGTGACTGGTCGTGGGTCGGCGCCGGAGCGACGATCGAGGAGGGCGCGACCATCTCTGACGCGATCATTCTCGACCGTGCCGTCGTGCGCCAAGGCGCCAACGTGAGACGAGCGATAGTCGGTTGGGAAAGCGTGATCGGCGTCGGAGCCGAGGTATCCGATCTGTCGCTCGTTGGCGAGAGATGTGACGTCGGTGCCGGATGTGAGCTCATAGGTATCAGGGTGGCGCCCGAGACTCATCTCGAGCCGGGTGCGATAACGGTCTCGCCACCCTCATGATCGGTCGAGCGGTCGTCACGGGTGGCGCCGGCTTCGTTGGATCCCACCTGGTCGATCGGCTCGTCGATGAGGGCATCGAAACCCTGGTGGTCGACGATCTCTCGACCGGGCGACTCGACAATCTGGCGCAGGCGAGGCGCAGCCAGCGCATGGCCTTTCACCAGATCGACATCCGTGATCGAAACCTGATCGAGGTCGTCGCTCACTATCGGCCGGAGATCGTCTTTCATCTCGCCGCCCAGGCGAGTGTTGCCCTGTCGGTCGAGGACCCTACCGAGGACGCTGCCGTCAACATCGTCGGAACTGTGAACGTGATATCTGCTGCTCTTGGTGCCGGAGCCCGCAAGATCGTGAACATCACAACAGGAGGAGCCCTCTACGGAGCGAAGGCCTCGATACCAACCTCTGAGAGGGCGAAGCAG
Organism: Acidimicrobiia bacterium; assembly: GCA_036446035.1. GTDB lineage: Bacteria > Actinomycetota > Acidimicrobiia > Spongiisociales > JAOTWH01 > CAXMQS01. The sequence goes on from JAZFSG010000082.1 coordinate 4,492, forward strand.
GCTCCAGAGTCTCCTTACGGCATCTCGAAGAAGGCAACGCTCGATTACCTGAAGCACTTCAAGAAGGAGTATGGGCTTGACTTCGTCAGCGTGGCGCCGGCGAACATCTATGGGCCCCGCCAGGACCCGCACGGCGAGGCCGGCGTTGTGGCCATCTTCACTCAGGCATTGCTCGATGGCGATACGCCGGTCATCTACGGAGATGGTTCGGTTACTCGCGACTATGTCTACGTCGAAGACGTAGTGGATGCGCTAATGCGAGGGAGTGACACGGGTTCCGGGCGCCTATTCAACATCGGTACCGGAATCGAGACCTCGGTCCTTGAGCTCTTCGGCGTCCTCGCCTCGCTCACCGGGTTCAAAGGTGAGCCGGAGTTTGGGCCTGCTCGGGCCGGCGACGTTCCCAGATCGTGCCTGGACGCCGCCAATGCGGCCAAGCATCTCGGCTGGGAGCCTTTCACCGCCCTCGAGGCCGGGCTGCGCTTGACCGTCGAGTGGTATAAGAACAGGTAGGCCGTGAGCTATGAGCTATGAGTCACGATCCGGTCCCAGAGCCCAGAGCTGATGAGCTCGTTAGAGCTCATCCAACGACTTCGGCCAGTCGTCTTTCAGTAGCCGCGACATCGCCCGGTCGGCCAAGACCTTGCCGTCGGTTTGGCAGCCGGCGCAGTAGTTGGTCTCGTTGGACGCATACCGAATCCGTTGCACGGGCGATCCGCAGTCGGGGCAGGGCTCACCGAAGCGCCCGTGGACTGCCATCTCCGGCCTGAAGGCTGTCACGCCGGTCGGGAAGCCCCCCTCCGCTTCGCCGATGAGGCGGTCCGTCCACTCTGTCATGACGTCGATCACCGCGTGCTGCAGCCGCTTTACCTCTTCGTCGTTGAGACGGTCGCTGCGGGAGAGAGGCGACAGCCTTGCCCGATGCAAGATCTCGTCCGAATACGCACCGCCGATGCCGCTGAAGAGTCTGGGGTCGGTCAGGGATCGTTTCAGGGTGTGACGTTCGGAACGGAGGCGCTCGGCGAACTCTCTGGGGGAGGCGTCCGCAACCTCGATGCCTCCCCTGTTGTGGTCAGCCAGAGCGGCTTCGCCTCGGACGACATGGAGCGACGCCCTCCTCTTGGTTCCGGCCTCGGTCACGATCAGCGCTCCATCGGCGAAGTCAAAGGCGGCCTGTCCGATCTTGCCGGGGATCTTGGCGTTCGGTTCCTTCCACAGCAGACGGCCGGCCACCATCAGGTGAAGGATCAGGAACAGCTCGTCGCCGAGCTCGAAGACGATGCGCTTGCCCAGCCGGCGTAGACCCTCGACCTTGCGGCCGGATGCCTCCTCGAGAGGCGGATCGAACGTCTTGAGCAGGGAAATCGACGAGACGCGTACGCCGGTCAGTTCGCTACCGATGATCTTGGGCCGCATCGCCGCCAGGTAGGCCTCTATGTCGGGGAGCTCCGGCATCAGCGAAACAGATCCTCGGATGGATCGCGAACGAGATCGCTCGCCCTGCCATCAGCGCTCAACTGCAACCCTCGAACTACCGCGACGGGGATGGCCGTTGCCTTGCCCATAGCCAGGTCCGCGGCAGCTGCGATCTCGTCTGCGACGGCGATCTCCGTCACCTCCATCTCCCTGCCCATGGCGTCTGGCGTTCCCTTGAGGTCGAGGACGGAGGCAACACCCGAGATGCCGATGGCGACGTCGACAAGGCCGGTGCGCCATGCCCTGCCGAATGTGTCGGTGATGATCACGCCGAGTTGAGCACCACTCAGCCGTTCGAGCTTCTGACGGATGACATGGGCGGACCGATCCGGGTCCTTGGGGAGGAGGACTGCCGTCCCCGGAGCGGCGTTGGAGCGGTCGACTCCGGCGTTGGCGCAAACGAATCCATGGGGCGTCTCGGTGATGACAAGGTCGCCCCGGCGTCTGAGAACAGCAGCCGCCTCGTCGAGCACGAGCTCTCGGTACCGGCGCTCGTTGATGATCTTGGCGACTGCGCCCTCGGCCTTAGACACGACCTTGTGGGTGACAACGACGATGTCATCGTCGGCCAGGCCGGAACTCGCTTCGAAGATCAGCGTCGCCAGGTCATCGCCGGCCTCGACCTCGGGGATGCCAACCAAAGGTCGGATCTCGATCACAAGAACTGTGCCAGCCGAATAGACGCTTCAAGCGTTGCGATCCTGATGTCGGTCGCCCTGACCTCCACGCCTTCGATCGCGTCGGTCGCGTCCGAGGTGTCGACGATCAGAGTCGTCACGAGACTGTCGTACGCGGCGACCACGCCCGCTGACCCGCCGGGGTAGCCAAGCGAACCGAGCACGGCGGCGGCCGGACCCTTGACGGCCTCGCCGCCAATGAGTGGACTGACGGCCACGACATCGTGTTCGGCGACTGCCTCCCGTACTCCGGGAACCGCCAGGATCGGCCAGATCGAGAGAACGGGGTTCGAGGGCCCGATGACCACCTGGTCAGCTTCGGAGATCGCCTCGAGCACGCCGGGAGCAGGGAGTGCCGTGCCCTTGAAGCGGATTTCGGCCACCTCATCCTCGTGGCGCCTCACGACGAAGTAGTCCTGGAAGGAGAGCCACTCGCCGTCGGCGGTCATCACCCTGGTGCGCAGCTCGTCGTCCGTAACGGGAAGGACCCTGGCCGCAACGCCAAGGCGCCTCGTTGCCGCTGTCGTGACCTCGCTCAGGGTCGCACCGCTGTCGAGGGCCATGGTGCGTGCCAGGCACGCCGCTAGGTCGCGGTCGCCGAGACGAAATGTCGTATCGACGCCTGTTGCGGCCAACGCCTCCATCACGGTGAAGGTGTCGTCCCTTATGCCCCATCCGGCCGGGCCCTCAATGCCAGCGAGAGTGTTGGTGACGGTGTCGATGTCGGCTGCAACATGCAGGCCGTACAGCCTGTCGTCATCGCCGACGTTGACGATCACCGTTAGCTGCTCGCAGGTCGCTGCCAGGCCCCGCGCCAGCCGAGCGCCTCCTACGCCGCCGCTCAGCAAGGTGGTGCGGCGGGCCTCTTTGTTCTTGGTGTCCGAAGACCCCACAATGACCCTCCATGTCTAGCGACCCGCTCGTCGGGGACGCCGTTGGCCCGAAAGTGGTGACGGTCGTCCTGGTAGGCGACCCCTCTGCCATCGGCGAGGGGCTTGACGCGTTGGGCCATCAATTGTACGAGACGGCGGCAACGTTTCTGGTTGGAACAGCTCCCGAGATCGAGGGCATTGCCGACAGACGTGGCGTCAAGTGGGCCCGCACGATCGGTGATCTGCGCGATCAGATCCCGAGCGACACCACATATGTCTGGTTCGTCAACGAGCACGTTCGCGCCCGGCCGGACGCGCTTGGGGCATTGGTAAGCGAATCGGTGCGCGTCGACGCCTCGGTTGCCGGATCAAAGGCACTCCGCATCGACGATCCTGAGATCCTGGTCTCCGTCGGCATCGCCACCGACGTCTTCGCCGTTCCCCATCTGGGGATCGATCGCGACGAGCGGGATCAGTCGCAGTTCGACGTCATCCGCGACGTCGCCGCGGTCTCCGCCGGGTCCCTGCTCGTCCGCCGTGACCTGTTGCAAGGGCTGCGAGGGCCGGATCCCCAACTACCTGCAGAGGCTGCCGGCATCGACTTCTGCTTCAGGGCTCGGCTGCGCGGCGCCCGCATTGTTGTTGTCCCGTCTTCGGAGGTATTGGTCAAGGCGTCGGGTCGCTCGACGACGCCATGGACCGAGGAAGCCGGCCGCATCCGAGCCATGATGAAGAGCTACAGCATCATGACGCTGCTGTGGGCTCTCCCGTTGGCGTTCTTGATCGGGTTGGCAGAAGCGATCGTCGTTCCGCTTCTCGGGCGCTGGACGTTGTTCAACTGGGGCAGGGCGTGGTTATGGAACCTGGTTCGGCTGCCGTCAACGATCGCTGCCCGATTGGCCGCGCGACGAGGGCGAATCGCCGGCGACGAGGAACTCTTTCGCTATCAGATAAGAGGATCTGCTCGCCTGCGGTCGCTTGGAATTGAGGCGAGCGAGCTCATCCAGGAGCGCAGGGTCCATGGCCGCGTCGGCGGTCTCTCCAGGTGGCTTGCCGCCAGCCAGACGGCGGTCCGCAGCGCAGGCTTCATCTGGGCAGCCTCCGTGGGCGTTGCGGTGCTGGCGGCAACACGATCCATCTGGTCGGGGCGCCTGCCTGCTGTCGGCTTCTCCCTACCGCCCGCCGAACACTCGGCCGATGTTCTCTCGAGCTACGCCGGAGGTTGGAATCCCGCCGGCCTCGGGACGCTGTGGCCGCTGCGCCCGGCCGTGGGCGCGGTGGCGCTGGTGCAGCGGATCCTGGGGGATAGGCCGGAGCTGACGGTCACCGTGATGCTGGTCGTCGCGCTCCTGGGTGGTGCACTCGGCGTAGCCCGCCTGTTGCGCGGTTTCGGGCTTGGTGCCGCCTCGTCGTACGTGGCCGGCATCGCCTTCTTTGCCGGACCGGCGGCGGCGGCCATCGCCGACACCACTCATTGGACGGCGCTCATTGCTCTTGGCCCGCTGCCATGGGTTCTGCGGTTGGCCCTTCGTCGATGGCCGGCAACGTGGCGCGGTCGGATTGGCACAAGCGCTGTCATGGTGCTGGCATCAGGTCTGGTCGCCGTCTTTCTTCCTGCCGCCGTCATCGTCGCCCCACTGGCGTTGCTGGTGTGGGCGATAGTCGGGACTGGTTCGCGATGGATGGCCGTAGCGCGCGGAGCTCTCGCCTCGGTTGCGGCTCTTCCGCTTCTCTTTCCGTGGTTCGGGATCATCGACGGCTCCGACTATCTCCAACAGGGGCCAGACACCTTCTGGGAGCCCTCCCTCGTGGTAGCCGCTCTTGTTGGCTTCGCCGCTGTGGTGACGATCGTCGTTGGCGACCGACTGCTCTCTACTCTCGCCGGCTGGGGAGGCACGCTGGCTATCGCCGGCGCCGCCGCCGCCCGACTCGGCGACTTCGACTTGGGCACAGACGTAGGACTGGCGGGTCTGTTGGCGGCTTCTCTTGGAACGGCGCTCGTCATCGGCAGCGCCCTCGAGACATTCGTGCGGCTGGACTTGCCGGGATGGCGCCGTTCCGCCGGGGCACTTGGAGCAGCCGCGGCACTTGCCGTCGCTCTGGTCGCGGCACCCTTCATCCTTCCTGGGCGAGCGGGGCTTCCTGGCGATCGCTACCGGGGGCTCCTCGACTTCGCGGCAACCATCGATGGAGCGAGTGGTTCGCGGCTTCTTCTTCTCGGTAGCGCGGCCGCGCTCCCCGGTGAGAGCAGGTCTCTTGACGGGACGGCCTATCGGGTGATCTCGGTCCCGATTCCGACGATGTGGGAGGCTCGGCTCGGGGTGGAGAGGCCAGCGGACGCCGCGCTCGATGCGGTACTTCGCTCGATCGTCGCCGGCGAAACAGTCAGGGCGGGTGAGGCGCTGGCCGAATTCGGCATCGAGTGGGTTGTTTTCGTGGACGAGACCGTTCTCGACACCTCGTTCGACGGAACGCTCGATCTGCTGCCGCTACCGGGACTCGACGAGACCGCCTTCGTCAACGAGGCGCCTGCTGTTCGCGCGGTCACGAGCAGTGGCGTGGCCTGGTCCTGGGACGCACCGGGCTACAGGGGCGAAGGCATAGCCGGCGAGGCAGTCTTCGTGGCGGAGGCCGCAGACCAGAGATGGGGGCCGGGGGAGTGGGCGCAGAATGGATGGTCGAACCTGCTGAGCGCCACTCCCGGCGTTGCTACCTTCTCGAGCCGCACGGAGCTGCGCAATGAGGCGATCTTCGCTCTTGGCTATCTCGCGCTGTTGGTTCTGTTGGCTATGAGCGGCGCCGGCAGGAGGGCGAGATGAGAAGGCTCATCCTCGTTGGCTTGGTCGCCGCGGCGGCGGTCGGCGCGGCGTTCCTTCCAGAGCCGCCGCAACCGCCGGCGCCGGTGGCGCCACCGCGACCGGAGGCGGCGACGCCTGCGGCGGGGGTCTGGTATTGCCCGTGGGTTCAGTCGAGCTTCGAGCGGGAGGGATCGTTGGCACTGGCCTCGGTTGGTGATGTCTCTGCCGCCCTCACATTTCCCAACCCCGAGCCGGGAGGCCAGGCGGACAGTTTCTCGCTTGACCTCGTTGGCCCAGGGGCGACCATCGTAAGAGTCGCCGATATCGCGCTGCGGGGAGACGTCCCCGGCTTCGTCGAGTTCTCTGAGCTGGAGACAGCCGCCGGCGTCATCGTCGAGAGCCCGCTTACGCTCGTCGCCGAGGCCTGCATCGCCTCGGTGCCCAAGGTCTGGTACCTGGTTGGCGGGTCGACGAGGCAGGGCGAGTCCCTAACCCTCCGTCTGTTCAACCCATTCCCCGAGATCGCCAAGGTGTCGGTCGCGGCCGCGTCGGAGTTCGGTGCCGAACCAGTTACGTCGCTCGATGGCCTGTCTGTTGGGCCTCGAACCTGGACGGATGTCGATCTGGCTGTGACACTCCGGCTGCGGGATGTCTTGGCGATCACCATCACCCCTGAGGAGGGCATCGTGATTCCCGCGATGTTCGCATCGAACGCGGACGATGAGGCCATGTGGGTCGGGAGTGGAGTCGGGACCAGGTGGGAGTTCCCTGTAGTAGGCGCGGGCTCTGTCGCAGGATCCATTCGTCTGTACAACCCTTCAGCCCAAGCTGTGTTGGTCGAGATCGACTTGATCACGGCAGAGGGTCCCATCCTCGGCGCCGAGGTGGTGCAGGTCGGACCAGGAGAACCCGTGATCGTCGACCTGTCGACCGCGGTCGGAGGTTCCTTCGGTGCGGTCGTCAGGGCCGAGACCGCCGTGGCGGCAGCTGTGGTTGCAAGCGGCGGCGGAGGCTTGGCTGCGACGATCGGTGCCCCGAAGCCCGTCGATAGGTGGCTGCTCCCTGGGGCCGGTGCCGCCGGCGACGGTGCTCGGTCGTTGTGGATCACCAACTCCAGTGGAGAGGCGGCGACGATTTCTCTCAGAGCACTCGGAGCTGATGGCGCCGGAGCGGTCGACAAGATCCTGGTTCCTGCCGGCTCGCTGCGCCAGTTCATCATCGAGCCGACGGCCGGCTATCTCGCAGAGTCCCTTACGCCATTCGTTGCCGGATGGGCGGTACAGAGTCCCGAAGCAGTGGCCTTCGCGCTTGGGGTGCCAATGCCCCAGGAGTGACCGTCGGTTACTCATCGCGGCCGAATGACAAAATCGTCTTACATGCCTCGTGGCACCTAAGAGCGCGAAATCCTTGGAGGTTGGCCAGGCGCTACCTAGGTTCGGCGGATGCGTTGCACAAAATGCGATACGAAGGCGGCCTCTCGGCTGAGTTACGACTATGGCGAGGCGACGGTTTGGCTCGATGACCGCCTCAAAGGTCCCGGTCATGTGCTGTGCGTGCCGCATTCCGATCGATTCACGCCCCCGGTGGGATGGGTGCTTGTGGATCGCAGAGCCAGCGCGCCACCCGTGGTGACGCTCGAAGTCGCCTAGGTGGGGCGCTCCAATGTCAATTGACCGCGACGTCATCGACGCCGTCAAGGAGATGGACCAGCACGAGCTGCGTCGGCTCCTCATGCTCACCCAAGCTCGCCTCGAGGGTTCCGGCGCCGACACCAGCGCTGCTTCCGCCCCCAACGTTTCGTTTCGGACAAGGTTGGTGAAGTGCGGGAAGGAGGCGTGCACGAGTTGCCCACATGGGCCCTATTGGTACGCCTACTGGAGAGAGAACGGCCGCAGGCACTCCCGCTATGTGGGACGTCTCGATGACGTCACGGCCGAAACGATGAACGCGGGAAGCGCGTGAACGACCACCATAAGTTGCTACTATTCGAGGACACATGAGCACAACCCAAAAGGCTGTCGCCTGCAACGAGTGCGGGGCGGCCGACGCCATTCAGATCGAGCTGAAGCTGCCAGACGGCACGGCCGTTGAATTCTGTTCCTGCCACCGTTGCGAGAACCGCTGGTGGAACCAGGACGGCAAGAACCTCGACGTCTCGATGGTGCTGCAGCTGGCTCGCAACGCCCAGCTCTAACCGATTGACGGCCGTCGGCGGTAGCCTCGCAGCGGTCATGGGTTTCCTAACCAACCGTCGGGCATTGTTCATCATCGGTCTCGCGACGCTCGTGATGTTCGTAGTGATGCGACCCGACCTGATGTTCAGGGCTAATACCCCAACGGGTGGCGACATGGGAGCCCACGTCTTCCTTCCCGCCTTCCTCCGCGACACCCGTCTGCCACAGGGTCGGATCATGGGCTGGAGCAACGACTGGTACGCCGGCTTTCCCGCGCTGTATTTCTACTTTCCGCTGCCTGCGCTGGCCATCGTTGCCCTCGATGTGGTGCTGCCCTATGGCGTCGCCTTCAAGCTGATTACGGCCTCGGGGATCATCGCCTTGCCCGCTGCCGGCTACGTCCTGGCCAGGGCAATGGGGTTCTCGAAACTGACGTCGGCGCTTGGAGGGGTCGCTGGCGGGACCTACGTCCTTATGGAGAGTCACGAGATATGGGGCGGCAACATCAAGGCGACGATGGCCGGGGAGTTCTCGTTCTCCATCGCGCTGGCACTTGGCCTCCTCTACCTGGCGTCGGTGGTGAAGGCCAGCAGGGAGGGCAGAGGATTCACTCCGATGGCCGGCGTCCTCCTGGCTCTCACCGCTCTCAGTCATCTGATCGTCGTGATAGTCGTGGTCGTGGCCTCAGTGCCGCTGCTGATCCGCAGGCGCAGCGTGGCGACCGTCGGAGGTTCGTGGCTTCTTGGTTTTGCCATTGCCGGCTTCTGGGCCATCCCGCTGGTGTTCCGACTCGGATACACGTTCGACATGCAGTGGAACCCAGTAACGGGCCGCGACAATCTGTGGCCTCGGGAGTTCTGGCCCATTCTGGCGTTGGGGGTCATCGGGTTCGCGTGGGCGCTGGTCAAGAACTTTGACGTCGTCCCTGCCGCCTGGCTGGCGATCGTCCCGGCAGCCGGCTACCTGGCCATCCCGGTAACTGATTTCACCAAGGTCTACAACGCCCGATTGTTGCCGTTCTATTACTACACGGCGTACCTGTTCGCCGGTCTGGCTATCGGGATGGCGATCGCGTTGTGGGCGCGCCGTGTCAAGACCTATCGGCCAGACGTGTTAGCGGCGATGTGGTTGGTTGGCTCGATCGGTCTCGTCTTCGCCTTGTGGAAGTCGGGATTCCTCGCCACCAACAACATCTACCTGCCCATCATCGCGATACCTCTTGGGCTCCTGGTCGTGTTGTGGACGAACACCGGCACGACCCGTCAGGCGGCTGTGATGGGTGCGACGTCGCTGGCAGGTATCGCTGTGCTCACGATTGGGCTCCTATCTATCTCCGATGCGCCCGGCTGGGTTGAGCACAACTACACCGGATACGAGGCCCGCGATGCGTACGACGAATACGCGGCACTCATCGAGACAGTGGACGAACTCCCCGACGGCCGCATCCAGTGGGAGGCGAACAGCGATCTCGGTCGATACGGCACGCCGATGGCGCTGATGTTGTTGCCGTACTGGACGGAGGGTTCGCAGGATTCGATGGAAGGCCTCTACTTCGAGTCGTCTATTACGACTCCGGTCCACTTCCTGAACACAGCTGAGGTCAGTTTGCGGCCTTCCAATGCGGCAAGGGGCTTGAACTACCGGAGCTTGGACTTCACTCGCGCCAGTCAGCATCTTCCTTTCTCAGGCATCGACTACTACGTGAGCTTCACCGAGGAGGCGACCGAAGAGGCGGAGCTGGCCGACTTCGAGGTGCTCGCCGAATCCGAGCCGTTCACGATCTTCGCCACCCCCGACTCCGAGCTCGTCGAAGTCGCCACTTTCGAGACCGTCGTCTACGACGGGGACCGGTCCTTCCAGGATGCTGCATTGGAGTGGTACGACCGGGTCGACGAGCTCGATCGCTGGATGGTCGCTGATGGTCCACCGGATTGGGCCAGGGTTGACGACGTCGCCCCATCGTCGGTAGGAGCGTCGGCGACGTTGCCCTCGCTGGCTGGCGTCGCCCGCCCGCTAGCCGGCGGCGGCGAAGTGAGCGACATCGAGCTCGACGACAACAAGATCTCGTTCACCACGACGGCCATCGGCGTTCCTCACCTCATCAAGGTGTCCGACTTTCCCAATTGGAAGGCGACGGGGGCCGACGGCCCTTACCGAGCAGCTCCGTCCTTCATGATCGTGGTACCGACCGAGGCCGATGTCGAGATCAACTTCGTCCGGATGTGGGATGAGTGGCTCGGTATCGTCGCAACTCTCGGGGGTCTTGGCGTTGCCTTGGCGTGGGGGCTGGTGCGCCGCAGGCGGCAAGTGCGTCGATTCGCGGCCTAACCGCTGCGCCACATCGCGACCCGCAGCCTGAGCAGCCCGACCACCGTACGGGGGACCCGAGTCCATAGGCCGGATCTGGCGCGTCGTGTCTCGATGACTGTCGCCGGTATCTCGGCTATTCGATAGCCGGCCCTCTCGGCTCGGATTACGAGTTCGGTATCGAAGAGGTCCTTGGTCGAGATGACGTCAGGCCCGATGTCGACAACGACCTCGCGGCGGAGCGCCTTCATCCCGTGAGTGTCGGTTACGTGCGCTCGAAAGAGACCGCGCAGTAGGAGGTTGAATCCCCAAGTAGCGAGGCGGCGTAGCGCGCCCCTCGTGTCGTTGGCGCCCGCAACCCGCTTTGAAGCAAGCACCACGTCGGCGTCTGTTGCCAACGCCTCGCTGACGAAAGCGCCGGAGAAGTAGTCGATATCGAAGTTGACGACCCAGTCGCCCTCGGCGGCGAGGAATCCGGCTCGCATCGCGGCCCCGTAGTCGGGCTCGGGTAGGGAGATCACGCTCAACCCGGCGCGTTCGGAGGCGTGAGATGTGGCCTCCGCCAAGGTCCCGTCCGTAGATCCGTTCTCAACGAGAGCGACATCGACGTCGGCGTCGACGTCTTGGAGTTCGGCGAGGAGGAGCGGCACCGCCTCCTGCAAGGTTGCCGCTTCGTTGTGGATCGGGACGACGACCGAGACGCGCATGAAGGAGGGAGTCTAGGAAGGGAGCTACGCCGTAGACTCCCGGTCCGATGGACCTGGAATCGATCTTCAAGGCCTACGACATTCGCGGGCCTTCCCCCGGTGAACTAGACGAGGCGGCGGCTCAGGCGATCGGTGCCGCCTTTGGCTCTTTCGCCAAGGGGCCCGTTGCCATCGGCCGCGACAGCCGCCTGAACTCGCCGGCACTGTCGGCCGCCTTCGCGAGAGGCGTAGTCAGTGTCGGCCATGACGCGATAGACATCGGTCAGGTGCCAACTGATCTGGTCTACTTCGTGTCCGGCGCCGAATCGGTAGCTGGTGCCATGATCACCGCCTCCCACAACCCCGTCGGCTACAACGGCATCAAGCTCTGCTTGCCCGGGGCTGCCCCTGTCGGCGCCGAGAGCGGATTGGCGCAGGTAAGGGCAGACGCCGAGGCGGGCGTCGCCCCGGCAGAATCGCCTGGCCAAGTCACAGAGCGGGACTTCCGTGCCGCGTACGTCGATCACGTAACGGGGGTCATCGGTAGCGAGGAACTGGCCGACCTGACCGTTGTCTGTGACGCTGGTAACGGCGTGGCCGGTGTCGTCCTCGAGGACATCTTCGACCGCATCGCCCCCCGGCTCGACGGCTTGTATCTCGAGCCGGACGGCACCTTTCCCAATCACCACCCAGATCCGCTTCGGCCCGAGAATCTCGTGGACCTCGTGGCCAGGATGGACGAGACGGGTGCCGACCTCGGAGTTGGATTCGACGGTGATGCCGACAGGGCGTTCTTCGTTGACGATCAAAAGGAGCCGCTGAGTGGCTCGACGACGACGGCGATCATCGCCGAGTGGTTCCTTGCCCGAGAGCCCGGCGCGGCCATCGTTCACAACCTCATCACTTCGCGAGCGGTGCCGGAAACGGTTGAGCGCCTCGGCGGACGACCCATCCGAACCCGCGTCGGTCACTCCTACATCAAGGGGGTAATGGCAGACAGCGGTGCCATCTTCGGGGGCGAGCACTCCGGCCACTACTACTTCCGCGACAACTACCGGGCCGATTCGGGGATGATGGCGATGGTCGTGCTGCTCAAAGTCTTGTCCGAGGCCGGTGTGCCGCTGTCGGAGCTGCGAAGGGGCTACGAGCTCTACGCCGAATCCGGCGAGATGAACTTCGAAGTTGCCGACACCGGAGCTGCCATGGAAAGAGTCGAGGCGGCGTTCGACGATGGCGAGGTCGACCGTCTCGATGGGTTGACGGTGAGCTGGGGGGATCGCTGGTTCAACCTGAGGCCGTCTAACACCGAACCCGTGGTTCGGCTGAACGTCGAGGCATCTGATGCCGCCACCGTTGCCGACATGGTCGAGGCGATTGGCGAGGTGATCCGGTGACAGGCCTCGACCCGGACTTCCTCGCCATCCTGCGGTGCCCCGTCTGTCGCGGCGAGGTAGAAGAAGAGCTGGAGCCTCATCGCCTGCGTTGTCGCGACTGCGCCAGGGTGTATCGGGTCACGGACGGGATTCCGGCCATGGCCCCCGACATGGCTGAGGAGCAGTAGTGGCCTCCGGCGTTGTCGTGCCCAAGCCGTGGGGTAGCGAGCTCATCTGGGCTCATACCGATGCCTACGCCGCCAAGATCCTGTCGATCACTGCAGGCAAACGGCTGTCGCTGCAGTTCCATGAGCTCAAGACCGAGACGATCATGGTCGCCGAGGGCAGGCTCTTGCTGCACTTCGGTCCGACGGCGGATGACATCGAGACCAAGGAGCTGGTTGCCGGCGAGTCATTCCACGTGCCCGTCCGTCTCGTCCACCGTTTCGAGGCCATCGAGGACACCAAGCTGATCGAGGTATCCACGGCAGAGCTCGATGATGTCGTGCGCCTCTCCGACGACTTCGGTAGAGAGGGCACCACCGAGGCCTGAGTTCCTGTTCTCGTCTGCCGCCGACGCCATAGACTGCCGCCCGCCAGGAAAGGATTGCATGGACTACGACATCAAGGACATAGAGCTCGCTGCCGAAGGCCAGCTCCGAATCGACTGGGCTGCCCGCCGCATGCCCGTTCTGGCGAGCATTGTCGAAGACGCCGCCGGCGCCAAACCACTCGCGGGGAAGACCGTCGTCGGCTGCCTGCACGTGACCGCAGAGACTGCGAACCTCATGCTCGCTCTGCGAGATCTGGGGGCGGAAGTTGCTCTGTGCGCTTCGAACCCGCTGTCGACTCAGGATGACGTTGCCGCGGCGCTGGTGGCGACGGGCATTCCGGTATTCGCCATTCGGAGCGAGGACTCGGATACCTACTACGGCCACATCCATTCGGTTCTCGACATGAACCCAGACGTCACCATGGACGATGGCGCCGACCTCGTCACCGTGTTGCACAAGGAACGAACGGATCAGAACGTGCTCGGATCGACCGAGGAGACAACGACCGGGGTGATCAGGCTCCGCGCCATGGAGGAAGACGGCGTGCTTCGCTTCCCGGTGGTTGCCGTCAACGACTCAGCCACCAAGCACCTCTTCGATAATCGTCACGGCACCGGCCAATCGGCTCTCGATGGGATCATGCGAGCTACCAACGTGCTCTTCGCCGGCAGGACCGTGGTTGTCGTGGGATACGGCGACTGTGGGCTTGGTGTCGCCGCGAGGGCCGCGGGGCTCGGCGCCAACGTCATCGTCGTGGAGGTGCAGCCCGTGCGGGCTCTCGCCGCCGCCATGGAGGGTTATCGCGTCGTAAACGCCGAGGCTGCGGCTGCTGAGGGCGACATCTTCGTCACCGTCACCGGAGGCATCCACGCCATCGGTGCCGAGCACTTCAACCTGATGAAGGACGGCGCCATCATCTCCAACGCCGGACACTTCGATGTCGAGATCGATCTTGTGGCTTTGGAGAAGATGGCCGTTGCCAAGCGTCGATTACGCGAGAACCTCGACGAGTACGAGCTGCCCGACGGCAGGCGCATCGTTGTGGTCGCCGAAGGCCGCCTCGTCAACCTCAGCGCGGCCGAGGGTCATCCGGCCGACGTCATGGACATGTCCTTCGCCAACCAGGCAACGGCTGTTCGCTGGGTGGTCGACAACGCCGAGAACCTGGAGAGCAAGGTCTACCGCTTGCCAGAAGAACTCGACGACGACGTCGCTCGCATCAAGCTGGAGTCCATGGGCTTCTCACTGCAGGTGCTGACCCCAGAGCAAGCCAAATACCTCGCCAGCTGGCAACACGGAACATGAACCAGCGGTGGGAAAAGCCCACCGCTGGTTCATCTCTCCCCCCTGCGAGAGCGGTGGGGGGAGTATCGGCCCGTAGGGCCGGGGAGGGGGTGCCCGATCCACAGGGTCGGGGGAGGGGGGCGCTAGATCCTGACGCCGACTGCGTCGAGACTCTGTCTAAGTGAGCCGCGCCGACGAACCCGGAATGGCCCGTGTAGGCCCCGCCCTACAGATCCAGCAGTTCGATCGAGCTGGCGGGATCTATGTCCCGTGCGTCGATGACCGTGTCGCCGGCGGCAATGGCCCGCATCTCGGCTTCCGTGAGGACTCTGATGATCTCATCGTCAACGAGCTCCTCACGTTCGAGGAGCGCGTCGCGCAGGGCCTCGATGAGGTGGCGGTTCTTCGAGATGATCCGCCTCGCCGCGTCCTTGCCCTCGTCGAGGAGCCGTTCGACGCGCATGCGCCCGACCTCGTCGCCGAGGACGTTGGCCGCGAGGTTGCCCCCAACCAGTCCACTGTCCACCGCTCGGTATGACACGAGCGAGCCACCCATTCCGAGCGAGCCGACCATTTCTACGGCTATTGACGTGGCGCCAACCAGGTCGGCGCCGGGTCCGGTTCCGGACTCTCCGAAGAACAGCTCCTCGGCGACCATGCCGCCCATGGCGATCTGGATGAGGGCCAGCATCTCTGACTTGCGCTTGGTGAAGCGTTCTTCGCTATCGGAGTGGGCGAGCAGGCCGAGTGCCGATCGCCGCTTGATGATCGACAGGACCTCGAGCTTGCGGCCCTTGCCGACGAGATAGGCCATGACGGCGTGTCCTGCCTCGTGCACTGCGATGGTCGCTCGCTCTTCGGTTTCGTACTCGACGGGCTGGGGAAGGCCGATCTCTACTTCCATTCGGGCCTTGCGCACGTCGTTGACCGTCAGCGCCGAGCGGCGATTGCGGAGCGCAACGAGTAATGCCTCATCGAAGAGCCGCTCCATCGACGCCGGCGTATAGCCCATGGTGGCGGCCGAAAGGTCGTTCCTGGCGGCGTCGTCATCGAGTTCGGCAGTGTGGGCCTTGGTCTCCAGGAAGTAGTCGATCAGCTCCCTGCGATCGCTGCGCCCCGGAAGGTCAAAGCTAAGGATCCGGTCGAAGCGACCTGGCCGCAGCAATGCGGGGTCGAGGGAATCTGCGCGGTTCGTGGCGGCGATCAGCAGGATGTTGGCGAAAGGCGGCGCCTTGGTGAGGAGCTGGCGATGCGAAGGCAGATAGCGATTGATCAGGCGGCGCCACCAGTTGGCGAACCGAACCGACCGGGGAGACTCGTCGAAGCTCTGCATCTGAACGAGGAGCTCGTTGACGACCCCACCAACGCCCTCAGAGATGGCCGGCGACACCGCAGTCCCTCGATCGTCCCTGCCCTCGGCCGAGGACTGGTTCATACCACCCCGCTTGGTGCCGATGGCGTCGAACTCTTCGATGAAGCCGATCGCTCCGCCCTCAGCTCGTGCCACCTTCCGAAGCGCTTTGAAGAACGTTCGGATCTTGCGGGCGGTCGCCCCGTACCACATCGACTGGAAGGACGTCGCCGACACGAAGAGGAAGGGAACACCTGCTTCCTTGGCCATTGCCTTGGCAACGTGTGTCTTGCCGGTGCCGGGAGGGCCCTCGAACAGCACGCCTCGCCGTGGCCGTCCCCCCATCTCCGCCTTGAAGCGCTTGTGGTTTAGGAATACTTCGAGCGTGTGCCTGACCTCGGCAACGACGGGGCCGAGACCCTTCACGTCGGAGAAGCCGGTGTCGAGCTGCTCGGGAAGGAAGATGGAGTGTGGCGACTTCCCCTTGCCCAACATGGGGACCAGGATGACGACGCCGATCAGCAGGATGATGAGGATGCCGGGCAGCCAGATCATGGCCTCGGCTGAGAGGTTGGGCAACCCCGGCGAGATCGGATTCGCTGTCGCAATGCGGTACCACAGCCATGTCGCGAAGGGAAGCAGAAAGAACATCGACAATCGGATAAGTCGCTTGGCTCTTTGTCGCTCCCGCGATGCTGTGACGTCGACTGCCAAGCATTCCTCCTGTAGTGCCGTACAGAGAAATGTATCACTAACTCTCAGTTACGTGCTCGCCACTGTTAGTAGTTCCCAGTGACTAGTCAGTCTGAAGATGTACGTTCGGTCAAGATGTCGAACCTCTATCGCATGACTCCCGCCGGAGTGATGGTGGTGGGTGCCTTTCGTCACGGGGGTCAGGCTCGTCAACTGGTTCACCGGTTGAAGTATCAAGCTGATCTGAGTGCCGGTCGGGCGCTGGCCGCCGCGATGACAAAGTGCGTTGGTGACGATTGGGGATGTCTCGTGCCCGTCCCGCGGGCTACAACGCGGCGCCTTCGCTATGGGATCGACCCGGCCCGCTGGCTGGCGGCGGAGGTCGCCCGATTGAGTGGGCTCCCGGTGGTCGATGCGCTGACACCTGGCCTGTGGTGGCCCCGCCACGCCGGTGCCCAGGTGCGCCCATTGCCCGCGCTGCGACTGAGAAGGCCGGCGGGGCCGATGGCAGTATTGGTGGATGACGTCGCCACCACCGGCACCACCCTGGATCGCGCCGGGGGGGTGGTCGGTACGTGGCGAGCACTAGTGGCGACGGTAGCCATTGGGCCAAATGGCCCGTGACAGGCTCAACCATGCGTGCGTATAGTGAGGCATCGGCAGCATTACGGCTCGGGTGTCTACGACTGAATCGTTGATTTCTCGGGCCGTTTCGTCGTCCAAAGGAGGCAGCGGTGGAAGTTCGGGTACACGGCAAACGGATGCACGTCGGCACCGACCTCGGTGAACTGGCGAGGGAGAAGGTCGGAGGAGCCGGACGGATCTTCGGCGACTCGGCAACTGTCGACGTCGAGTTCTCCGAGCAGCACAACCCGCGCGTAGCCGCCGAGCGCTTCCGAGTCGAGGTCATGACGCGGGTTGCTGGACGTGATCTGAGGGTGGAGGCGGCATCAGCTGACGCCCGCAGCGCGCTGGATATCGCCTCTGAGAAGTTCGAACGACGCCTCCGCAGGCTCAAGGAACGCCTGGTGGAAAGGGGTCGCGGGGGCGGTGAGAAACGCCTCAATCAGCAGGGAGAACAGACCGAAGACCATTCAGGAGACGAGGAGATCGTCCGCGTGAAGCAATTCGCGATCAAGCCCATGATGCCTGAGGAGGCCGCCCTGCAGATGGACATGCTAGGCCACAACTTCTTCTTCTTCCTGAACGGGGAGAACGATCGCTACGGCGTGCTGTATCGCCGTCGCGATGGCTCATTGGGGCTCATCGAGCCCTCATGACCCGCGTAGTCGTCGTCGACGACGTCGCCCTATTTCGGGCGGGGTTGTGCGCGGCCCTCACCGAAGCCGGCTTCGAGGTCGTAGCTCAGGCCGAAGACGCCGAAGGCGCCGTCGCCATGGCCGAGAGAGAACAACCGAACCTGGTCGTCCTCGACATCTTGATGCCGGGTCTGTCTGGTCTCGACGTCGTCGAGAAGATCAGTGCCGTATCGCCTGATAGCCAGGTCGTTCTCCTGTCCTCCTCCGAGTCCGAAGCGGATCTCCTCGAAGGCATCCGCGCTGGCGCGCGTGGCTACCTCAACAAGGACACGTCGTTCGAGATCCTGGCAAGGGCGATGGTGGACATCACCGAGGGAGGAGCGGCCGTTACCCCCAAGATGGCCGGCAAGCTCTTCGACGCGACAAGGCAGATGCTGCGGCACCGCGAGCTGTTCGCAGCTCGCAAGCCAACGCTGACCGGTCGCGAGATCGAGGTTCTCGAACTGGTGGCGCGTGGCCACACCTCGCGCGAGATCGGCAAGTCTCTCTTCATCTCTGAGAACACAGTCAAGAATCACATCCGCAACGTTCTTGACAAGCTCGGTCTTCATTCACGCAACGAAGCGGTTCTCTATGCGATTCGTGAGAACCTAATCGCGCTGTGATGCCGCATGGATCCTGACATGACGTCAGCGTCAGAGGAGTGATCGTGCGCGGCGCCGACGGCATCGACGTGAGCGATCCAGAGCCCATCGAGTTCGATCACAATCTCGTGATCGATCAGCTCCTCCCAGCGCTGGCCGGTATCGACCCCGCAGCGATGCTCGAGAAGGCGTCCGTCCGCGAAGCCCTCGCCGCCTAACAACCCCCTTCCACAAGCCACGGCCCTCAATACACTCTCGGCATGTTCCGCAAGATCCTGCGTACCGGCGAGGGCAAAGCCCTGCGTGACCTCGAGGAGTTCGCGGTCGTTGTCAACGGCTTCGAGGACTCCACCCAGGGACTCGACGACAGTGCTCTCCGCTCCAAGACAGACGAATTCCGAGCTCGACTCAGCGATGGCGAAACCGTCGACGACATCGCTGCCGAGGCGTTCGCAGTCGTGCGCGAGGCTGCGAAGCGAGTGCTCGGACAGCGCCACTACGACGTCCAGGTGGTCGGGGCTGCGGCACTCCATCAAGGGATGATCGCCGAGATGCGCACCGGTGAGGGCAAGACCCTGGTGTCGACGATGCCTGCCTACCTCAATGGTCTTGTTGGCAATGGCGTCCACATGGTGACGGTCAACGACTACCTAGCCAACCGTGACGCCGAGTGGATGGGCGGCATCCATCGGATGCTCGGGCTCGAGGTTGGGATCATCCAGAACAACATGTCGCCCGAGGAGCGGCGTCCCGCATACGCCGCCGACATCACCTACGGAACCAACAACGAGTTCGGGTTCGACTACCTACGCGACAACATGGCGATGCGGGTGCCCGACAAGGTGCAGCGCGGCCATGCCTATGCCATCGTTGACGAGGTCGACTCGATCCTCGTCGACGAAGCTCGCACGCCGCTCATCATCAGCGGCCGCGTCAGCGACTCGGCCAAGTGGTATCGCGACTTCGCACGCATCGTCGAGCGGTTGCAGCCCGACGTCCACTACGAGGTCGATGAGGGCAAGCGTCAGGTCATCACGACCGAAGAGGGCGTTTCCCGCGTCGAGCAGATTCTCGGCGTCGACAACATGTACGACTACACCAATACCGACCTGGTTCATCACCTCGAGTCCGCCTTGAAGGCGAAGTCGCTGTTCCATAGCGACGTCGAGTACCTGGTTGGCGACGGCGAGGTGAAGATCGTTGACGAGTTCACCGGGCGCGTGCTCGAGGGGCGCCGCTACTCCGAGGGGTTGCACCAGGCAATCGAGGCCAAGGAAGGCGTCCGTATCAAGGAAGAGAACCAGACGCTCGCCACTATCACGCTGCAGAACTACTTCCGGATGTACGAGAAGCTGGCAGGCATGACGGGTACCGCTTCCACCGAGGCGTCGGAGTTCCACGAGATCTACGGCCTCGGTGTCGTCGAGATTCCGACCAATCGTCCGATCGCCCGCGCCGACGAGGCCGACCTGGTGTACATCGACGTCGAGCACAAGTTCGAAGCGGTCATCGATGACATTTCCCAGCGCCAGGCTGCCGGCCAGCCCGTGCTTGTCGGCACCGTGAGCATCGAGAACTCCGAGCTGCTCTCAGGACTGCTCAAGCGGCAGGGGATACCCCACGAAGTCCTCAACGCCAAGGCCCACGCCAGAGAGGCCTCCATCATCGCACAGGCAGGCCGGCTGGGAGCGATAACCGTCGCCACGAACATGGCAGGTCGCGGCGTCGACATCGCGCTCGGCGGCAACGCCGAGGAGCTCGCCAAGTCCGAGATGCGCAAGCGGGGACTAGAACCGGGAACCGCCGAGTACACCGCCGCTCACGATGAGGAGTTCGATCGGCTCGAGCTGGAGATCGCCGGTGAGGCCGAGAAGGTCAAGGCGCTAGGCGGCCTCTATGTGCTGGGCACCGAACGCCACGAGTCACGGCGGATCGACAACCAGCTCCGTGGTCGGTCGGGGCGTCAGGGTGATTCGGGAGAATCGCGCTTCTATCTGTCGTTGTCGGACGACCTGATGCGTCGCTTCGCCAATGAGCGAGTCGCCTCGATCATGACAAGACTCAAGATCCCGCCGGACGTACCCATCGAGCACAAGATGGTGAGCAAGGCGATCGAGCGGGCGCAGAGCCAGGTGGAGTCGCAGAACTTCGAGCTGCGCAAGAACGTCCTCAAATACGACGAGGTCATGAACCGCCAGCGCGAGGTCATCTACACGTGGCGGTCCCAGATCCTCGAGGGAGACTCTCCGGGCGAGTTGGTAGGGGAGTGGCGCGATGAGGTCATCGCCGGTGAGATCGAAACCGCGCTCGGCGCGGGGACGGATCCTGTCGAGTGGGACTGGGAGCAGTTGTCCAATCGCCTGCACCTCTTCTACCCATCCGAGCTCAGCAAGGACGGTGGCAACTGGTTTGACACCGACGAGGTCGCCGACGCCGCCATCGACGAGGCAACAACTGCCTACCAAGCCAGGGAGGAGGAGATCGGCACAGATCGACTCAGGGCATTGGAGCGGGCCGTCATCCTTTCCATCATCGACAACAAGTGGCGGGAACACCTCTCGGAGATGGACTACCTGCGGGCAGGCATCAACTTGCGAGCCATGGGCCAACGCGATCCCCTCACCGAGTATCAGCGGGAGGGCTTTGACATGTTCTCCGAGCTCGTCGATGGCGTCAAGTACGACGCCATTCGCTATCTGTTCCATGTCGAGGTCGTAGACGAGCCGCAGCGCCCAGAGCCGGCCCTGCAGCTCCAGGCCGCCGGGGGAGGGGGCAGCGGCGCCAAGGGCTCGAAGACCGCTGCCAAGGCCGGTGACAAGATTGGCCGTAATTCCCAATGCCCCTGCGGTTCGGGCAAGAAGTACAAGCGCTGCCACGGCGCCGCCTAGCCTCCTGTCGATGAGCTCGATCGCCGAACTGCGCGTCCGCCTCGACGAGGCCAGGAGGTTCCTTTGACCTGGCGAAGAAGGAAGCCCGCCGAGAAGAGCTGAAGGAGCAGGTCGCAGACCCCGGCCTGTGGAACGATCCCAACAAGGCCCGCCGCGTCACCCAAGAGCTGTCGCGCATCGAAGCGGTGATCAGCAGGATCGAGGGACTCGTCACCGCAGTTGACGATGCCGAGGCGTTGGCTCAACTTGGGGCCGAGGAGGGCGACGCCGACGCCGCCGCAGATGCTGAAGCCGAGATCGAGGCCATCGCGGTTCGCATGGGTCAGCTCGAGCGCGAAGGACTGTTCAGCGGCGAGTACGACGATCGCACCGCCATTCTCAGCATTCATGCGGGAGCAGGTGGCGTCGACGCCCAGGACTGGGCCGAGATGATGCTCCGCATGTATCTGCGGTATCTGGAGCGCACGGAATTCGAGGTTGAGATCGACGAGGTAGCGCCCGGCGATGAGGCCGGCATCAAATCCGCCACGCTGACGGTCCGGGGCGAACATGCCTACGGCAACCTCGAGGGCGAGAGAGGGGTGCATCGGCTGGTTCGGATCAGCCCCTTCGACGCCGCCAGCAGGCGCCATACCTCATTCGCCGGCGTCGACGTCATCCCCGAGGTCGAGGTAGCCGAGGTGGAGATCAACCAGGACGATCTGCGGATCGAGACATTCAGGTCGCAGGGTGCCGGCGGGCAGCACGTCAACGTCACCGACAGCGCGGTTCGCATCACCCACGTGCCAACGGGAACGGTGGTGAGTTGCCAGGCCGAGCGCTCGCAGATTCAGAACAGGGCGCGGGCGATGGAACTGCTCGCATCGCGCCTGGCGCTGCTCGCCCGTCAGGAGGCCGAGGATGAGATCGCCGACATCCGCGGCGATCAGGGTGAGGCGGCGTGGGGTCGCCAGCTCAGGTCGTATGTCTTGCAGCCCTATCAGATGGTCAAGGATCTAAGGACCGAGACCGAGGTTGGCAACGTTACGGGCGTCCTCGACGGAGATCTCCAGGTGTTCATTGACGCCTACCTGCAGTGGCGGCGGGTTAATTGATAGGCCTGATTGGGCCTCTTGCTACCCTGCGCGTGGCTAACCGGGCGGAGTGCCTCAGTAGCCGAGGACCCGGAGAACAATTCTTCAAATGATCCGCCTGCAGAACGTTTCCAAGGTTTACGACGGTGGCGTCGTCGCGCTCAAGGACGTCTCCATCGAGGTACAGAAAGGCGAATTCGTCTTTCTGGTTGGCCCGTCGGGTTCCGGCAAGTCGACGATGATCCGCCTCGTGCTTCGGGAGGAGCCGGCTACCTCGGGCGACATCTGGATGGCAGGCAAGCACATCTCGGCCATTGCGCCGTGGAAGGTCCCGTATGTCCGACGCTCGGTCGGCACCGTGTTCCAGGACTTCAAGTTGCTCCCGAGCAAGACGGTTGCGGAGAACGTCGCCTTTGCCCTCGAGGTGATCGGTCGCCCTCGCTCCGTCATCAGGTCCCAGGTCCCGCAGGTGCTGAAGCTGGTTGGATTGTCTGCGAAGGCAGACCGCTTCCCGCTCCAACTGTCCGGCGGAGAGCAGCAGCGCGTTTCCATCGCACGGGCCTTCGTCAACCGTCCCTTGATATTGCTCGCCGATGAGCCGACGGGAAACCTCGATCCGGCCACCTCCGTTGGGATCATGCGCCTGCTCGACCGGATCAACCGCACCGGGACGACGGTCGTCATGGCAACTCACGACCACGCCATCGTCGACGCTATGCGCCGCCGGGTCATCCAGTTGGAGCGCGGCCGCGTAGTGCGCGACCAGAGCCGCGGTGTCTACGAGGGTCATGTCACCGAAGATGTTCTCAACGATGACGACTCGGTGGAGGCCTAGGTGCGGCTGCGCTTCCTCATCACTGAGGCTTTCGTCAACCTCCGGCGCAACGCCCTGATGGTTCTCGGCGCCGTGCTTGCCGTGTTCGTCACGATCCTCCTCATCTTCGGAGCCTTGGTCATTCGCGAGGTCGTCCGCCTGACGACCGTGTTCTGGGAAGATGGAGTTCGGGTGCTGGCCTTTGTCAACGACGACCTGTCGCCAAGCGGCGTCGACGCCCTCATCAGGGAGGTCGAAGGCTGGGACGGCGTCGCCTCGGTCCGTTTCGTCACCAAGGCTGAGGCGTACCAGGAGGCGCTCGAGATCTTCGAGGGCCAGGACTTCAACCTGCGCACTATCGAGGAGAACCCTTCCATCCTCCCTGCCTCAGTGCGGATCACCCCCGACAACGTCGATCTGTATCAGGAGATCGAGGATCGATTACGAGCCCACCCGGCTGTGATCAGAGCCACCTCCCCAGGGGCAGGGCTTGAGCGCATGATCGCGATTCGTGACTTCCTCACGCAGGTCACCCTCGTCGTTGTGATCGGCCTCGCAGTATCCGCCATTGTCCTGATCGCCAACACGATTCGATTGGCGATCTACGCCCGTCGCGAGGAAGTTGGGATCATGAAGCTCGTCGGTGCCAGCAATTGGTTCGTCCGGATCCCATTCCTGCTGGAGGGTTTGATCGAGGGGCTCATCGGAGGGGCTCTCGCTGCCGGCCTGGTCATCGGCCTATGGAGGCTCGGGGTCAAGACACGTCTCGACGAGTTGCCGAACTTGATTCGGTTCGACATCTCCGACCAGTTCCTCACTCAGTGGGCTGTGATCTTGGTGTTGCTTGGCGGCTTCGTCGGCGTATTGGGGAGCGGCATCGCGCTGCGTCGCTTCTTGCGCGAGGCTTAGACGTGCGCCCTCGAGCGCTGCTAGCCGCCGTCGTGGCTCTGGCCCTTGCCGCCTCCCCCGCCTCCCCGGCCACGGCCTCCCTCCAGGATGACCTCGATGAGATTGGGGGTCTCGTTCGGGATCTCGAGGCCAGTCTCGATGCGGCTCAGAACGTCGAGTCAGACTTGGCCAACCAGATCGGCGCAACGACGGCCCGCATGGCTGGCCTCGTTGCCGATCTCGAAGCCGCTGAGACCGATCTCGTTGTGGTTGCCGACAACATTGCCGCCCGCGAGGACTTCCTGTTGGCGATTCGCGACGACCTGGAGGCGCACCACCGAGCCCTCGACGACACCCGCCGTACCGCTGCTGCTACTCAGCAGAGGGCGGAGGCACAGGTCATCTCGCTGTACATGTCTGGTGGCAGCTCCACGGTCGACACGATGTTCTCGGTCAACGACTTCCTGGAGGCGACGCTGTCCTTCGAGTACGCATCACGCGCCACGGAGGCCACCGAGGAGATCGGCCAGCAGCTGGAAGCGCTCCAGGCCGAGCAGCAACACCAGGCACTGGTGGTCGCCGAGACCGAGGCCGAGGTCGAAGCTGAGGTTGCGCAGCTGCGCTCCTACCGGGAGCAGCTGCAGGACCTTGCCGACCAGGTGGCGGCACGCAAGGCCAAGGTCGAGGCGGAGCTGTCGTTGCAGCGAACTTTATTGGCCACTGTTAGTTCGGAAGTCGAGCACTTCGAGTCGGAGCTGGCGACCCTCGAGAGGGAGCAGGAGCGCGTCGAGACGCTCATCAAGCAGGCCCAAGACACCAGCGGCGAAGCTCCTGCGATTCTGCTGCGCCCGGTGACCGGTCGTATCACCTCTGTCTTCGGACCACGGGTACACCCCATCCTCGGCACGACTCGCCTCCACACCGGCATCGACTTCGGGTCAGGATTCGGCAGCTCCATCGCGGCGGCAGCACCGGGCAGGGTCATCCACGCCTCAGGCTTCGGCGGCTACGGCAACACCGTGATCATCGACCATGGCGGGGGTATGTCGACGCTATACGCCCATCAGAGTGAGATCAACGTTGCCAACGGCGCTGAGGTGGAGACGGGCGACACCATCGGCTTCGTTGGTTCGACCGGATTGTCAACCGGTCCTCACCTTCACTTCGAAGTGCGCATCCTCGGCTCGCCCGTCGACCCCGCCCCCTACCTGTAGATGGCTAAGCAAGAGGGGCGCAAGGTCGTCGCCTCCAACCGCAAGGCCCGTCATGACTACGACGTGATCGAGACCTTCGAGGCCGGGCTGCAACTGATCGGTTCCGAGGTGAAGAGCCTGCGGGCAGGCAGTGTTCAGATCAAGGACGGCTTCGCCATGGTCCGTGGCGGCGAGGCATGGTTGGAGAACGTGCACATCGCGCCTTACCAGTTCGCCCGTGAGGGCGGCCACGATCCGGAGAGGTCGCGCAAACTGCTGTTGAAGCGGAGGGAGATCGATCGCCTCGCCGGGACGCTCGCCGAAAAGGGTCTGACCCTGGTACCTCTCTCGATCTACTTCTCGGATGGACTGGCCAAGGTGGAACTCGGACTGGTCAAGGGGCGGCGCATGTACGACAAGCGCCAGGCCATTCGCCAGCGTGAAGAGCAACGAGAGATGGACAGGGCGGTGCGACGAACCCGGCGCTAAGCCGCAGCTATGTCCTGCAGTTGCCTGAAGATGGAAGCGAAACGTTCAGGCCCGAGGAGGCCTGCGCTGCGTCCCAGCACCGTGCCATCTGGTCCCGTGAACACCCAGAACGGGAATGCGTTGAGCCCGAGCTGGTTTGCCAGCGATCCGTCGTTATCAACGATCACGGGGAATGGCAATTGCAGTTCATCGAGGTAGGGGACGAGTGGGTTGCCACGGCTCTCGTCCATCGACGTTGTCACTGAGACGATCTCGAAATTGGGGAACGTTGTGGCGTTGGCTTCCACCCAGGCCTTGAGCTCTGGCATCTCCTCCTGGCAGTACGGACACCAGTGGGCCCACACCAACCAAGCTCGAGCTGTGCCGTCTGCGGCATTGACCTCAAGCGTCTGACCGCTGTAATACTCGGGTCCGGTAAGGCCCGCCATGCGGGCGCCGAGGGCGGGGTCCTGAACCGAGGGGTCGAACCTCGGAAGACCGGTGCCGATCTGAGTGGCAGGAGCGGGTGCCGCTGACGCCTCACCCGAGCCCGCCAAGGCCAGGGCGTTGATGTCATCCAACTGTGCCTCGAAGTCGTCGACCATGTCGGCCACTCCGCCCAACGAGTTCTCCAAGCTGGAGACGTCGCCATCAACAGCTGTGAAGCCGATATCGATCTGGTCCTGAAGGTCGCCGACGCGCTGCAGGAGCATGACGTTGGTGACGATCAACCCGCCGAGCACTACCGCGCCGAGGCCCAGCCATAGGGAGATAGGGCGCGGCGCTGATGGCGGTGCTGATGGCGGCGCTGACGCAGCAGCTAACTCATCTTGGTCAGGAGCTTCCATCGACGTCAAGGTATCGCCCATAGGGAAGTAGTCGGTACCTGCCGATGTTTCTATAATGACAGCCCAAATGGGGGTGATTCGGTTTCGACTTTGATGGTTGAAACGCCGGAAGCGAGCCGAGGTCCCCGGAGTCCTCGTTAAAGAGCCGGGAAACACAATACGTGCCGACGAAAACGTCGCACTGGCTGCTTAAATAGCAACCCGTCCTCTCGGTGGGCGCCCGTCTCGCCGAGTCAGGGCGACGCAATACGGGACGCTGCCGTCGGGATTCCCCGACCGACGGCCTAAGAACAGGGGATAGGGCGAAGGGAAACTTGCTGACAGAGTCCCATCGTTCCGAAGCTCGCTGTGGGCTGCGCTCGGAGAGGCCGGCGTGGATACCGCAGAGGACGGGGGTTCGACTCCCCGCCCCTCCACAGAAGCAGAGTGCCCGCCGCAAGGCGGGCACTGCTTGTTTCTCCCCCCGCTGGGGGGAGTCCCGGGCCGATAGGCCCGTGGTTGGGGGCTGTCTTCGTCCCCGCCCGCAAGGGCGGCTCTTTTAGAAACCCCCAGCCTCCACCTAGCGTCGAATCATCATGAAGCATTTCGCCGTCCTCGTTCTTGTGCTCGCCGCCTGTGGCGATGCCGCGGCGCCCGCGGCAACCTCGCCGCCGCCGACCACCATCGCTCCCGCCACTGCCCCGGCCTTCGACGCGGTGATCGTCGAGGTTCATATCGGAGGCGGGTTGTGCGTTGATGGGCCGTGCTCCACCACCTACACGGCGTATGGCGACGGGCGAGTGCAGCTCAACGGAGCTGACTCGGCGGTGATCGTCGCCCCGGATCTGATGGCTCTCCTCGGAGAGCTGGCCATCGGCGCCGGCGACCTGCCTCCTTTCAATGGAACCTGCCCTGAGGCCTACGACGGCCCCCGCTACATCTACCGCTTCAACGACACCGATATCGACTCCTGCGTCTCCGACGTCACCGACTCCGAACTGATCCGCCTGATCCATTCATCTCTCCAGCTCGGCTCTCCATACGGCTAGCGGTCTTCTGAAACCGGATAGCTTCAGCTCGGCAGACTCCGAGGGAATCGACATTGGGGCGTAGCTTCAACAAGCTGTGGGCGGCATCGGCCATTTCCAATCTTGGCGATGGTGTGATGGCAGCCGCGTTCCCCTTGCTGGTGGCGTCGATCACTCGCGACCCACTCCTCGTCGCCGGCGCCACGGTGGTCAACAGATTGTCCTGGCTCTTCTTCGCACTTCCGGCAGGGGCTCTGGTCGATCGCATGGATCGCAAGCGAGTCATGATGGCCGTTGACTGGGGCCGCGGCATCGTCATCGGAATCTTGGGCGTTCTGCTCCTCGTGGGTGACGTTCACTTGGCGATCGTCTATGTCGTCGCCTTCTTGCTGGTCCG
>JAZFSG010000083.1:0-2217 GCA_036446035.1 Acidimicrobiia bacterium
GATATCTGGGTGGATTCCGAAGGGATCCATTGCGCATGCCCCCCCAGCTGCGCCATGCCGGCCTCGAAGCTAGCTCGAGTGCGGGTGCTGGAGAAGAAGAACAGCATCGCCAACACCTTGTCCCGCAGCAGCGCGTGCTCGATGCCGAGAGCCCGCCGCCGCTTCAGGTCGTGGGCAACATCGAGCACCGTGTCGAGTTCGTTTCTGGTCCACTCCTGGGTCGTGATCATGTCCCGACCCCTCAGATGTGTCTGCATCCCTCTCCTTATCTTCTCTTGCCTACGGCTTCTGGCCAGCAGCCAATAGCTAGCAGCTAACCGCTCTTCTACTCCATCGCTCCCAGGACCAGCGACAGCAGGCCCATTCGCATGACGACGCCGTAGTACGCCTCCTGCCAGTAGCGGGCGTGGCGGGTGGCGTCGACGTCGGGCGGTAGCTCGTCCATGCGCGGCAGTGAGTGCAGGATGATGCTGTCCGGCTTGGCCTTGGCCGCCAACAGCTCTCGCGTCACCTTGAAGTTGGCAGGCGTGAGACCCTTGTCCTCGCCGTCGGCCCCCTCGCGGCTCGCGGTGTAGTCGGCCTGCACCACCGGCTCCATGTAGATCACGTCGGCTTGGTCGATGCACTCCTCGACGTGGTCGTAGCGCTTGATGCGGAGGTTCTGGCTCTCGACCTCGGCCAGGAACTCATCGGTCGGCGCCTTGTCGTCTGGGCACACGTAAGCGATGTCGGCGTCGAACTGAGTCAGGGCGTAGCCGAGCGAGTGCATGGTCCGCATGCGCCAGTCGCCAACCGCCAGGAAGGTGAGGCCATCAACCGATCCCATCTCTCGCTCGATGGTGTAAAGGTCGGTAAGCACCTGCGTCGGATGCTCTCCCCATCCGTCGCCGGCATTGATCACGGGAACCGAGGCCCACTTGGCAGCTTCGTGGGGCGCACCCTGTTCGAAGTGGCGCATGACGATGACGTCTGCGTAGTACTCGAGCATATGGACCGTGTCCTTGATGGACTCCTGGTAGAAGTCGCCGGCCCTGGTCATCTTGGGATCAGCGAACCCGAGGACGTGGCCGCCGAGGCGGTGCATGGCGGCCTCATGGGACAGACGAGTACGAGTTGACGGCTGATAGAAGGCGGTGAGCAGCGTCTTGTCCGTGAGCATGTCGACGTTCTGCCGCTTGCGGGCGATGGGCTCGAGCTCGTCGCAGACCTCGAATACATGCTCGAACTCAGCTCGTTCGAACCCGTTGAGTGAGAGGATGTCCCTCCCGGCGAAGCTTCTCATTCAGACCTCCAGAGTGATGTAGCAGCGCCCGTGGCGCCTGGTGTTGGTTTGCCCACACTATCCGACGGCACCAGCGGTCAGAGAGGCGAATGACCCCTTTTCGGGCGGTAGGGTCGCTCCAAGGCGGCACGAGGAGTCGGCGTAACAACGGCGCAGGCACGCATCCGATCGTTGGCCCGGTTCTCACCGGCGCTGGTGCCCGTCGCCGCCGCCGGAGCGGCCCTCTTCGTCGGCGCCATCATGATCCTCGCCCTCGGCGCCAACCCGTTCGAGGGCTATTGGGAGTTGATCAAAGGCGCCGTCGGCGGCAAGACCGAGATCTCTAACACCGTCGCCAAGGCCGTCCCCCTGCTGCTGGTCGGCGTTGGCATCACCGTGGCGTTTCGCGCCAGCGTCATCAACATCGGCGGAGAGGGACAGATCATCGCGGGTGCCCTCGCCGGCACCGTCACCGCGCTCGCCTTCCCGGACTGGCCCACTGCGATCCTGCTGCCGGGCGTACTCATCGCGGGCTTCGTCGGTGGCTTCATCTGGGGCGGGGTGCCCGGGATCCTCAAGGCGTACTTCGGAGTGAACGAGATCCTGTCGACGATCATGCTCAACCTCGTCGCGGTGCAGCTAATGAACTACGCGCTGCGCGGCCCCCTCATCGATCCTCTCGAGGCCGAGACAACGCGCATCCCGCAGACCGAGCGACTCTCTGATGCCGCTGACCTTCCAGTCCTGGTCACCAACACCCGGCTGAATCTCGGAGCGGTGATCGCGGTGCTGACGGCGGTAGCGATCTACTTCCTGCTGTGGCGTACGCCCTTCGGCTACCGCATCCGCGCCGTCGGGCTCAACCCCAACGCCTCGCGTTACGCCGGCATCAAGGTCAAGCGGTCGATCGCGGCGGCGCTCGCCATCTCCGGGGCACTGTGCGGGCTTACCGGAGC
>JAZFSG010000084.1:0-8641 GCA_036446035.1 Acidimicrobiia bacterium
GGTCGCGGAGGTCGCAGAGGTCGCGGAGGTCGCAGAGGTCGCGGAGGTCGAAGAGGTCGAAGAGGTCGCGGAGGTCGCGGAGGTCGCGGAGGTCGAAGAGGTCGCCACCCTTGAGTCGCTGGTCGAAGAAGTTGTCGAGACTGAGGAAGCCGAAGTCTCCGCTACCTTCGAACCCGAGCTGGTAGAAGAGGTCGCGGAGGTCGAAGAGGTGGTCGTGGTGGCTGAAGAAGTCGCCGAAGTCTCCGCCACCTTCGAACCCGAGCTGGTCGCGGAGGTCGAGGAGGTCGCCACCTTCGAACCCGAGCTGGTCGAAGAGATCACGGAACTCGAGGAAGTCGCCGAGACAGTCACCCTCGAGTCTCTGGTCGAAGAGGTTGTCGAGACCGAGGAAGCCGAAGAGGTCGCCACCTTCGAACCCGAGCTGGTCGAAGAGGTCGCGGAAGTCGAGGAAATCGCTGAAGAGGTCGTGGAGGCTGAAGAAGTCGCCGAAGAGGCCGTCACCTTCGAACCCGAGCTGGTCGAAGAGGTCACGGAACTCGAGGAGGTCGCAACCCTCGAGTCGCTAGTCGAAGAGGTCGTCGAGACTGAGGAAGTCGAAGAGGCAGTCTCCTTCGAACCCGAGCTGGTCGCGGAGGTCGAGGAGACCGTTGGCGCAGCGTCAGCGTCCTTCGATGTCGCCGACTATTCGGAAAGCTCCGCTGAAGCAGACGCCGAGGACGCAGGCCACGTTGAGGATGCCGTCGTTGAACCCGCGATTGATGACGAAGATTTCGCAGCGTTCGCAGCAGGCGTCGAGGTCGTCGAAGAGGAGACCGTCGGCTTCTGGAGCCGGCTCTTCGGCACCCGAGCTCGCGACCTTGAAGATGCATCCAGCCTCGATCTGCCCGAGGCTGACCTTCCCAGCGACGAATTCTCAGTAGTCCCTGGCGAGGAAGTGATCGAGGATGCCCCAAAGCCCCCCGGCCGCCTCAAGCGTCTCTTCGTTACAGAAGAGACGATCATCGAACCGACCGGATGGGTTGCAGAGGCGCTCGAACGCGATGATCTTGTGGAGCCGGACCCAGACGATGAGCCCGTCCCCGAGACCGCGCCTGGATTCTGGAAGCGCATCTTTGGCGGCGTCGATGAGGTCGCTGAGCCCGACGTATGGGAGCAAGCCGAGGCGACGAGCGTGGATGAAGCCGAAGCTGAGGCTCAAGTCGAACTCGACGTTGAACACGAAGCCGAAGAGGCACCGGATGAAGCGAAGAAGGGCTTCTGGAGTCGACTCTTTGGAAACTCCGAATACACCGAGGATGAAGCTGACGTTATTGCCGCCGAGGACCTCTCCATCGAGGATGCCGCCGCCGAAGTAGTCACAGAGGACGAGCCAGCAATGGAAGTCGCCGCCGAGGACCTCTCCATCGAGGCTTCTGTCGCCGAAGAGACCGCGGAAGACTCACCAGTGCTGGACGTCGAGGAGGCAAGGCCGGGATTCTGGAAGAGGCTCTTTGGCGCTGATCCTGAAGAAGAGGCGGCTCTTATTGATAGTGAGGAGATCTTGGACGTCGGGAGCGACGCGATCGACGACAACATTGCTGCCACCGTCACCAACGACGAGGAAGCGTTGCTTGTCGCCGAGGCCGTCTCCGACAGCGGGGAGGCAGAAGCTCCCACCCTCGAGGCTGAGCTCGAGGAGACTCCGGGGTTCTGGGGCAGACGATTCGGACGTCACTCCGCCGACGAGGTTGCCGCAGAGGGTCTCATCGATCTCAACGAACTAGAAGAGGAGGAGGCTTCGGAACGAGCGGTCGCGGCGTTTGAGGCCGACGACAATCGGCGATCCTTCTGGCAGAGAATGTTCGGGACTGACGACGAGGCATCGGCAGCTCCTTCGCCGGTCGAGTCGGAGGTGCAGGTCGAGATCGCCGGTGGGGTTGACGATGTCGGCGCCATAACAGCGACGATCACGCCAGACGATGCCACTAACGATCCCGACGCTGAACTCGACGACTGGATGGCCTTCGCTGGAGACGCGGTGGACGTGGAAGGACCAGCGACTCCGACACCCCAGGAGCAGGAGGAGCAGCAGGAGACCAAGGGCCGCTTCTGGTCGCGTCGCCGCTCCGCCAAGTCGGAAGCCACCGACGATGGCGGTGACGAGGGATGGGTGCCAGACGACGACGCAGATGGCGATGTTCAGCTCGGTGTCGACGACGGCGTGAGCGACTACATGGCCGCTGCCACCCAGGAGCACGCGGGCTTGGCGGCAGCCGTTGCCGAGTCCCACGCGGCCGGTGACGAACGCCAGCAAGCTGTTGCTGCAGCGATGCCAGGTGTCGAGACGGGCGTCGTTGGGTTCGACGATGTCATGGACGGCGGAGTCGAACCTTTGGGGAAAGAGAGCCAGGCTCGCGACCTCGCCATCCGCGTGGTTACAGGGGTTCTTCTGGCGGGACTGTTCGTTGGCGCCTTGGCGTGGAGCTCGGTGGCGCTGGGAATCCTCGCTGGAGTCGTGCTCCTCGTTGCATTGAGCGAGTTCTACGGAGTCCTGATTCGCAACAGCCATCAACCCCTTGCCGTATTCGGACTGCTCGGAGGTCTGGCAATGCTGCTCGGCGTCACGGCATGGGGTCCAATCGCGATCCCCGGGGCGGTCATCGTTACCGCAATTGTGCTGTTGTTCTATTACGCCCTGGAACCGGCGAGACCGGACCCACTAGTCAACGGCGGCCTGACACTGATCGGCATGCTGTGGGTTGCGGGCTTCGGCGGGTTCATCTTGGCCATCGTGGACGCATCCGACTTCAGAATCCTGGTGTTCGCAACTGTTGCCTTGACCGTGGTCATGGACACCGCTCAGTACTTCGCAGGGCGCAACTGGGGTAGGAGAAAGCTGAGCCCGGATCTCTCGCCGAACAAGACCGTCGAGGGGCTCGTCGGCGGAATCGTCGTCGTGATGCTCACGGGGGCAGTCTTGGGGCTGCAGGATCCGTTCGACCTGACCGCCGGTCTCGTATTGGCAGGCCTGGTGGCGATCGTTGCGCCACTCGGCGACCTAGCCGTTTCGATGTTGAAGCGTGAGCTCGGCGTCAAGGACACTGGGGTGATCCTTCCCGGTCACGGAGGACTGCTCGACCGGGTCGATGCACTGCTGTTCGTGATTCCCGCGGCCTGGGTGGCGTTCAGCGCGCTGGGGTACCTGGCCTGAAGCCGCTGGTCGTTCTCGGAGCGACCGGCTCGATCGGCACCCAGACTCTCGAGGTGGCCGATGCACTTGACGTCGACATCGATGTCATCGCGGCCCGTCAAGGCTCGGATGCCTTTTTTGCCATGGCCACCGAACGCCCCGAGACCAGCGTTGTCGTGGCGGCCCCGACGCCAGCGGAACGAGAGCGCTTCGAGTCCCTTGGATCCCGGGTGGCCTTCGGGGCCGAGGCGGTCGCTGCGGCGGCCGCGACCGCCGACCGCACGGTTGTAAACGGCATCGTTGGTTCTGCGGGGCTAGCCCCGTCGATTGCCGCCCTCGAGGCCGGCAATCGGCTCGCGCTTGCCAACAAAGAGAGCCTCGTCGCCGGCGGACCGGTCGTGTTGGCGGCCCTGGAGGCTGGGGGCGGAGACATGGTGCCGATCGACTCGGAGCACTCGGCGCTGGCCCAGCTTCTGGCCGCAGACGATCGAGGCGTTGAGCGAATCCTGCTCACTGCGTCCGGCGGTCCTTTCCGGGGTTGGTCGACGGATCAGCTTGCCGCGGCGACCCCTGCTCAAGCGCTCGCCCATCCCACCTGGGACATGGGCCGCCGCATTTCCATCGACTCGGCGACACTCATGAACAAGGGATTCGAAGTCATCGAGGCTCACTTCCTGTTCGGTCTCGACTACGCCCGCATCGGCGTAGTCGTTCATCCACAGAGCGTCGTCCACGCCGTCGTCGAGTACGTCGACGGCTCGATGACTGCCCACCTCGGCGATCCCGACATGCGAATGCCTATTCAGTCGGCCATCACTTGGCCACAGCGGCAACAGGCCGACTGGAGGCGCCTGACCTTCGAGGATCTCGATCTCCGATTCGAGTCACCAGATCGCGACGCGTTCCCGTGTTTGGGATTGGCCTTCGAGGCCGGAGCCATGGGGAATTCGATGCCGGCCGTGCTCAATGCGGCCGACGAGATCGCGGTCGAGGCCTTTCTCACAGAGAGGATCGGGTTCGGTTCCATCGCCGTAGTCGTTGAGGGAACGATGGAGCGGGTAGCCGCCCGCTCGATCAAGACCGTCGCCGACGTGCTTGAGGTGGACGAAGAAGCGCGCGCCATCGCCTGGGATGTGATCGGTACCTCGTGTTAACCCGGGCGAGCCTTAACGTTGTCGCTCACATGGAAGAAGAACGTTGCTAGGCGGATTCATAGTCATCGTCGGGATCATCCTCATGGTGATGATCCACGAGGCGGGCCACTTCGTCGCGGCCAAAGCCTTCGGGATGAAGGCAACCGAGTTCTTCTTTGGCTTCGGCCCCCGGCTGTGGTCGATCACCCGAGGGGAGACCGAATACGGAGTCAAGGCGATCCCTCTCGGCGGGTACGTGCGGATCATCGGGATGAATCCGTTCGAGGAGATAGATCCCGAGGATGAGGGTCGCACCTACCGCCAGGCACCGTTCTGGAAGAAGTCCGTGGTGGTGCTAGCTGGGGTCGGCTCCAACTTCGTTATCGGCTTCCTGCTCCTGTGGTTCGTCGCCTCGGTCCTCGGGACCCCTGACTTCGACAATCCGCAGCTGGAGGTGGCGGCGGTCGTTGCAGGACTCGAGGACGGGACGCCAAGTGCCGCCGCCATCGCGGGGTTGCAGCGGGGCGATGTGCTCGTCGCCGTTGATGGCCTCGTTCTCGAGGAGTGGGATGATCTCGGCGACCAGCTGCGACCGCGGCCCAACGAGGCCATAGAGATCACCATCGAGCGCGACGGGCAGACGATGGTCTTGGCGGCGACGCTGTCGGCCCAAACAGATGGGTCTGAGGTATATGGGTTCCTGGGCGTCAGCCCAGAGCACGCGCGCTCCCGCGAGGGGCCCATCAGCGGAATCGGCGTCGCTGCCGAGCAGACCGCGAGCCTTGTCCAAGACAGTGCGCGCGGTGCCTGGGCCCTTGTCAGTGGACTCGGAGATCTGGTGGGTTCTGTGATCGGAGGCGATGAGATCACTTCGGAGGCAAGGCCATTGAGTCCCATTGGCATCGCCCGGCTCGGAGCCGAGTCGCAGGCTTTCGGCTTCGATCTCACCCTGACCCTCGTGGCATATGTCAACATCTTCATCGGCCTTCTCAACGTGCTGCCCATGTATCCGCTGGACGGCGGTCATTTCGCCGTTGCTCTCTACGAGAAGATCAGCGGCAGGAAGCCCGATGTGCGCAAGCTGGTTCCTGTTGCTGCAGTGGTGATCTTGTTCCTGCTGCTGCTGGGCGTTCTCGGGATATACCTCGACATCGTCGATCCACTTGATGTCGGCTGACCGATAGCATCGCGTTGGTGAACCGCCGCCCCACCCGATCGATCTCTGTAGGCCGCGTCGCGGTCGGCGAAGACGCCCAGATCAGCGTCCAGTCGATGACAACGACGAAGACGGCCGATGTCGACGCAACGCTGGCACAGACCTATGCGCTCGCCGCGGCGGGAGCTGACATCGTCCGGATCACCTGCAACGACGTCGAGGCGGCGCAAGGCCTGGCGGAGATCGTTCCCAGATCGCCGGTTCCGATCATCGCCGATATCCACTTCCAATACCGATTGGCTCTGGCAGCGCTTGAGGCCGGCGTGCACGGGCTGCGCCTCAACCCGGGGAACATCCGCAAGGCCGAGCACATCAAGGCCGTAGCAGTAGCCGCAAGGGATGCCGGCGTGCCCATCCGGGTCGGTGTCAACGCCGGCTCGCTCGACAAGGACATTCTCGAAGCGCACGGGGGAGCAACGCCGCCGGCCCTCGTTGAGTCGGCTCTCAAAGAGATCCGCTACCTCGAGGACGCCGGCTTCGAGGCGATCAAGATCTCTGTGAAGCATTCGCATGTCCCGACGATGGTGGAGGCCTATCGGCTGTTGTCGGAAGCAGTGGACTACCCGCTCCATCTCGGCGTCACCGAAGCAGGTCCGCCGCCCGGGGGGCTGATCAAGTCGGTTGCCGGCATCGCCACCCTCCTCCTCGAAGGGATCGGCGACACCATCCGGTTCTCCCTAACCGCAGACCCGACCCAAGAGGCCGAAGCGGGGCGCCAGCTGCTGGAGTTCTTGAGCCTGCGCGAGCGCAGCAGCCTCGACCTGATCGCCTGCCCGTCGTGCGGGCGCGCCGAAGTCGATGTCATCGAGGTCGCTGAGCAGGCGCAGCGGGCCCTCGAGGCTGAGGACCTCGCCATCCAGGTGGCCGTCATGGGCTGTGTAGTCAACGGGCCCGGCGAGGCGCGTGAGGCCGACATCGGCATAGCCGCCGGCAAGGGCCGGGGTCACCTGTTCATCAAGGGCCAGGTGGTCCGGGTGGTGCCGGAAGCCGAGATGGTGCAGGCGCTGTTGGAGGAGGCCCGGGCCCTGGTGGCCGAAGGAGCAGACGCCAGGATCGCCGCCGCCGGAGACGTCGCAGCCAAACTCGCCGAGGAGACCGCCAAGGAGCTACTGGCATCCCAGGGCGACCCCAACGCTGCCGCCGAACGCCGCGCCGCGGTGGCGGAGGTAGCCAAGGGGGAGTAGGCAGCAGGCGGCCCTGGGCTCTGGCAGCCTTGGGCTCTGAGCTTTGGGCTCGCACCAAAGGTGAACTTCGCGTTCTGGCTCAGAGCCCATGACTGACGGCCCACAGCAGCGATGCTTGACATCGCCGCCGTATCCTCTCGACTCATGCGCTGGTCTTCTGCCCATATCCCAACTCTTCGAGATGACCCTGCTGATGCCGAGGCTCCGAGTCATCGGTTGTTGGTGCGCGCCGGTTACGTGCGCCAACTGATGTCTGGCGTGTATTCCATGCTTCCGCTGGCGTTGCGGGTGCGGGCCAAGGTTGCCCAGATCATTCGTGAGGAGATGGACGCCATCGGCTGCCAGGAGTTCCTCCTCCCCGCCATCCACCCTGCCGACCTGTGGCGCAAGAGTGGGCGTTGGGACCTGATCGGTGCCGAGATGTTCCGACTCAAAGACCGCCGCGACGTCGACCTCTGCCTTGGGATGACGCACGAAGAGGTCTTCGCGGTGCTCGCCGGCGAGCTGGAGTCCTATCGCCAGCTTCCACAGGCGTGGTACCAGGTACAGACGAAGTTCCGCGACGAGCCTCGCCCCAAGTCGGGCGTGCTGCGGACCCGCGAGTTCACCATGAAGGACGCCTACACCTTCGACATCGATGATGCGGGACTCGACGCCGCGTTCGAGAAGCAGCGCGGTGCCTACGTCAAGATCTTCAAGCGGCTTGGCTTCGACGCCGTCCAGGTCGAGGCCTCCTCGGGCTTGATGGGCGGCAGCGACTCCGTCGAGTTCATGGTTCGCGCCGAGTATGGCGAGGACACGGTTGTCTATTCGTCGCAGTGTGGATACGCCGCCAACTTGGAGAAGGCCACTTCCCGGCTTGACGCTGTCACCGACGAGGCACCTCCGGGTGCGCCACAGAAATTCCCGACCCCTGGCGTGCGCACCATCGATGCCCTGGTCGAGTCCGGCGCACCTGCCGATCGTCAAATCAAGACGATGGTCTATCTCATCGACGATGCTCCCGTCCTCGTTCTGATGCGAGGCGACCACCAGGTCCAAGCTCAGAAGCTGATGGACCATGCCGGGACCGAAGACATCCGCGCTGCCGGACCCGAAGAGATCCGCGGACTACTGGGCGCCGACCCCGGGAGCCTCGGAGCTGTCGGACTCGCCGACATAGCGGTGTGGGCGGATATGGCGCTAAGTGGGCGCACCAATCTCTTCACGGGCGCCAACGAAGACGACTTCCACCTCAGCGGGGTCGACGTCGAGCGCGACATCGTCGTCGAGCGGTGGTTGGATCTGCGCGAGGTGGTAGCAGGCCAACCCTGTCCCGAGTGCGGCGAGCCCCTCGAGCTGTTCGATGCCATCGAGTCCGGTCACATCTTCAAGCTGGGTCGCCACTACGCGGAAGCTCTCGGGGCGACGGTCATGGACGCAGACGGCAAGGAGCAGGTCATCACGATGGGCTCCTACGGGATCGGCGTCGAGCGCAACATGGCGGCCATCGTCGAAGCGAGCCACGACGAGCACGGGATCGTCTGGCCAACCGCAGTTGCCCCCTATCACGTTGTGGTCACGCTCGTCGGCAACGACGACGGAGCCGCCACGACTGCCGAGGCTGTCTACGAGCAGCTCAAGGCGATGGATGTCGAGGTGCTCTTCGACGACCGCGATGAGCGTCCAGGAGTCAAGTTCGCCGACGCCGAGCTGATCGGCGTTCCCTATCGGGTGACCATCGGTCCCAAGGGATTGGCCGCGGGAACCGTCGAGTTGTCGACGAGGGCGACCGGTGAATCGACGGATCTGGACGTCGACGGAGCAGCGGCCGCGGTGTCGGAGCGCGTTCGGGCGGACCTCGCAGGCGCCTGAGCGCCAGATCTCACACGTCGCCGCCGATTTGTGACTTCTTGGCGCCCTCTCGGTTGCACCCATTCGGCTGATAACCTGGCGGTAA
>JAZFSG010000085.1:0-5506 GCA_036446035.1 Acidimicrobiia bacterium
CGAGCAGTTTCTGGGGACGTGGCTCGATTCCCGCCACGCCCCCCTCGGCGAGCCGATCGTCGGATCGAAATGGGGCTACGTGTACAAGGCTGACTGGAAGGTCAACGCCGAGGTGCACGAGGTCAAAGTTCATACGAGAGAGAATCTCGACCGCCAGTACGCCGAAAGCACTGAGTTGGTTGGCACGCATCTCCGCGTCTACCAGATCCACTCGGCCACCCCCGAGAGCGGAGTGCTCGAGAATGGCGAGGTGCTCGACAGACTCGCCGAGCTGAGGGACGCCGGCATGGTGATCGGCGTGTCCACGAGCGGGCCCGACCAAGCAACCACTATCCGACGGGTCCTCGAGATCGAGATGGATGGTCGGCTCCTCTTCGGGTCCATTCAGGCGACGTGGAACCTGCTTGAAAGCTCAGCAGGACAAGCGCTGGCTGAGGCCGCCCACGCTGAGTTGGGGGTGATAGTGAAGGAGGCGGTCGCCAATGGCCGGCTCACCCTGCGTAACCGAATCATCGCTGATCGCTTGCGGAAAGTCGCACCAGAGTGGTCGCCGGACGCCGTCGCGATTGCCGCCGGCCTTCATCAGCCGTGGTCCAGCGTCGTCTTGAGTGGCGCCGCCACCGGCGATCAGCTGGCGAGCAACCTGCAGGCACTTGACGTCCCCCGCGAGGTGACTGGCCAACTACCGCCATTTGCGGAGCCCCCAGACGAGTACTGGCGCACCCGAGGAGCCCTTCCCTGGCACTGACCCTCTCCCGTGGCTCAAAGCTCAAACCTCATAGCCTCCCGCAATGACCCGTGCTACTGCGCTCGCCGGCGTTCTCGGCATCTCCTTCTCCGCCATCTTCGTGCGGCAGGCAGCGGTGAGTCCGGCGACGGCTACGTTCTACCGCGTCGCCTACGCCATTCCGGCCCTGGCGATCCTTTGGTTCATCGCCAGGTCACGCGATACCCGGCCGTGGCGCCATCGCTTCCTCGCCGCGGCGTCGGGGGTCTTGCTGGCAATCGACCTCACGTTGTTCCACAACTCGATCGATCACATCGGCGCCGGCTTGGCGTTGGTGCTGGCCAACACCCAGGTGCTGTTCGTCGGCGTTGCCGCGTGGCTCCTTCACAGCGAACGCCCGACGACCCTGGCCAGGGTGGTAGTTCCGGTGGTCCTCGGAGGCATCGTTCTCCTCTCGGGGCTGGGTCGCTCCGATGCCTACGGCGACAACCCACTACGAGGGGTGCTGTTCGGACTCGGTGCCGGCATCGTGTACGCCGGCTTCCTCATCGCCTTTCGCTCCTCCAACCGTGGTCATCTCGCGCCGAGCGCTGGACCGCTCCTCGACGCCACTGCCGGGGCAACGCTGGGAGCACTCGCCATCGGAGCGCTGTTCAGCGATCTGACGTTGGGGCTGGAGTGGCCCGCCCACGGCTGGCTGTTGGCCCTCGCACTCGTCGTGCAGACGGCGGGATGGGTCCTGATCTCGGTCGCCCTGCCGCGTCTGCCAGCGCTCGACACCTCCGTTCTGCTTCTGGCGCAGCCGCTGATGGGGCTGATCTGGGCGCAGATCTTCTTCGATGAACCCCTCTCCGCTGTCCAGTGGGCGGGAGCCGGGCTGGTAATCGGCGGGGTCGGCCTTCTGGCAACGAGAGGCACCGTGCGGGTGGAAGCCAGGAGCGAGAAGTCAGACCGCGGCCCG
This sequence comes from Acidimicrobiia bacterium, assembly GCA_036446035.1. Lineage (GTDB taxonomy): Bacteria > Actinomycetota > Acidimicrobiia > Spongiisociales > JAOTWH01 > CAXMQS01. Next base: position 1,689 of record JAZFSG010000085.1, read on the forward strand.
TAGATGAGCTGACATCTGATATCTGACATCGGCTCTCTCGCTCTCCGCTGAGCAGACGTCAGGCGCGGGGCACGAGGAACGAAGAACGAGAAGGCAACGCTGCTGGTCCGGCGTCCCCCTCCGCCCCTTCGGGCACCTCCCCCTCCGGAGGAAATACCTAGTTCCGCTGCTTGAGGCGCTTGCGCTCGCTCTCGTTTAGGTGGCGCTTGCGGACACGAATAGCGGCGGGCGTGACTTCGACCAGTTCATCCTCAGCGATCCACTCGATGGCAGTCTCCAAGGTGTGCCGATGGGGTGCTGCGAGCTTGGCGGCATCGTCCTTGATATGGGTGCGAATATTGGTGAGCTCTTTGACTTTGTTGGGATTGACGGGCATCTCCTGGGGTCGCGAGCTTTCCCCAACGATCATCCCCTCGTAGGTCTCCTCGCCATGGCCGATGAACAACTCACCACGCTTCTGGAGGTTCTCGAGGGCGAAGGTGTTCGACGTTCCCTTGCGGTCGGCAACCATCGGACCCCCGATGCGGTGGGGCAGCTCTCCTGCCCATGGCATCCAACCGCTGTGGTGTTGGTGGATGAGCGCCGTTCCCCTGGTGGCCGTCACCAGGAGCGACCTGAACCCGATCAATCCTCGGGCCGGCGCCTCGAGCGTCACGATGGTGCGACCGGCGTCGCCCGGCCGCAGATCCGTGACGTTGCCTTTGCGGGGGGCCACCGCCTGGGTGACCGTCCCAACATGCTCGTCCGGCACGTCGACGACGGCTCTCTCAACAGGCTCGTGGGGTTTGCCATCGACCTCACGGATGATGACCTCGGGGCGACTCACCTGGAGTTCGAAGCCTTCTCGCCGCATGCTCTCGATGAGAACGGCGAGCTGGAGTTCGCCTCGCCCCGCCACCTCGATGACATCGGGAGAGGAGGTGGCGCCGATGCGAATCGAGACGTTGCCGAGCACCTCTTTCTCCAGGCGTTCTCGGATGTGGCGCGAGGTCAGGAACTTCCCGTCCTGGCCCGACAACGGAGATGTGTTGACACCGAACGTCATCCGCAGTACCGGCTCGTCGACCGTTAGGCGCGGCAGTGGTTGCGGGTTGTCCGGGCTAGCCAGAGTGTCTCCGATCTCCACCTCCGGGAATCCGGCGACGACGAAGAGGTCGCCCGCCAAGCGCTCAGTGACGTCGATGCGGCCGAGGCCTTCGAAACCCATCAGTTGGGTGAGGCGTCGCATCAGGGGCGGCTCGTCCTCATTGGCATGGCACAGCGCTACTTGCTCACCTGCGACCAACGTCCCCTCGATCACCCGCCCGATGGCGAGGCGGCCCAGGTAGTCAGAGGCATCGAGGTTGGTCACCATGGCCTGCAGCGGGGCGCTGGGATCGCCGGCGGCGGCGGGAATGGTCTCGACGAGGACATCGAGCAATGGTCCGAGGTCGGCATCCTCGTCGGGCACGCCGATGCCGGCGATGCTGCGGCCCATGCGAGCGATGGTCGAGACGATCGGAAACTCGATGTGGTGCTCCTCGGCGTCGAGGTCGAAGAACAGCTCGTAGACCTCGTCGACGACCTCCGCCATGCGGGAATCTGGGCGATCGACCTTGTTGATGACGACCACCGCCGGAAGATGAAGGGCTAGTGCCTTCGACAGCACATAGCGGGTCTGTGGCTTGGGACCTTCTGCCGCGTCGACCAACAGCAGGATGCCGTCGACCATCGCCAGCGCCCGCTCCACCTCGCCACCGAAATCGGCGTGACCAGGCGTGTCGACCAGGTTGATGCGAACGCCCTTCCACTCAATCGAGGCAGCCTTGGCAAGGATCGTGATCCCGCGCTCGCGCTCCTGATCGTTCGAGTCCATGATCCGATCCACATGCCGCTCGTGCGCGCCGAAGACGCCGGCGGCATTGAACATGGCGTCAACCAGTGTTGTCTTGCCATGGTCGACGTGCGCGACCAAAGCAACGTTGCGAAAGGGGGAGGCGGACATGAGCCAGCAGATTGTACTGGGATATCTCCTCGCCCGGAGGGGAGGCCGGAGAGCACGAGTCGCTGACCCACAGCTTCGACCGCTACTCCTCCCATTGGCCGGCTCTGGAGAAAGTGCAGGGCCACAGCTGACCCCCTCCAGCCCTTCGGGCCACCTCCCCATGCAAGGGGAGGGTTCGCCCGTTGGGAGTGTCGGACGGCGAGACGGAGCCAATGACAATCAACCGCCTGCAGGCGCCGGTTAAATGCCCTCATGTCTTGGTTCCGCAATGCGGTCTTCTACGAGGTCCCGGTCCGAGCGTTCTGTGACTCCAACGCGGACGGCATCGGTGACTTCGGTGGGCTGACGTCGAAGCTCGACTACCTCCAGTGGCTCGGTGTTGATTGCCTGTGGCTGCCGCCCTTCTTCGCTTCGCCGCTGAAAGACGGGGGATACGACGTGTCGGACTACGAGTCCGTCCACCCCGATTTCGGGACGATGGATGACGTGAAGGCCTTCATCACCGAGGCACACGCTCGCGGTCTGCGGGTGATCGCCGATCTGGTCGTCAACCACACGTCGTCGGAACATGCCTGGTTCCAGGAGGCCCGCCAGCCCGGCTCACCCAAGCGCGACTGGTACGTGTGGAACGACACCGCCGACCGCTGGCCCGAGGCTCGGGTCATCTTCATCGACACCGAGGAGTCGAATTGGGCTTGGGACGAAGTGGCCGGCGCCTACTACTGGCACCGCTTCTTTTCCCACCAGCCAGATCTCAACTTCGACAATCCGGAAGTCGTCGAGGCCGTCATCGATGTCGTGCGCTTCTGGCTGCAACTGGGATTCGATGGTCTGCGCCTCGATGCCATCCCCTATCTCGTCGAGCGGGACGGCACCAACTGCGACAACCTGCCCGAAACCCACGACATCATCAAGCTGATCAGGGCTGTGGTCGACGTCGAGTTCCCCGATGCGGTGTTGGTGGCCGAGGCCAACCAGATCGCAACTGATGTCGTCGAGTACTTCGGGGACGGCGACGAGTGCCACATGTGCTACCACTTCCCGGTCATGCCGCCCATGTACATGTCGTTGCGGCGCGGCGACACCGACAAGCTCATCAAGGCCATCGACGAGACTCCGGACATTCCCGAAGGCTCGCAGTGGGGCATGTTCCTGCGTAACCACGATGAGCTGACCCTCGAGATGGTGACGCCTGAGGAGCGCGACTGGATGTGGCAGGAGTATGCGCCCGAGCCTCGCATGCGCAGCAATCTCGGCATTCGGCGTCGCCTCTCCCCTCTCCTCAACGGAGATAGGAGACAGATCGAGTTGCTCAACGGGCTCTTGCTGTCGCTGCCGGGCAGCCCATTCCTGTACTACGGGGACGAGATCGGGATGGGCGACAACATCTGGTTGAACGATCGTGACGGAGTGCGTACTCCCATGCAATGGGATCAGTCCGCCGGCGCTGGCTTCTCAGCTGCGCCTACCGACACTTTCCAACTTCCTCTCATCGATTCGCCGGCCTACGGCCCTGCGGTGGTAAGCGTTGCTGCCCAGCAAGGAGACGCCGCGTCGCTGCTCGAATGGACACGGCGTGTTCTCGACGTACGACGCCAACACCAGGCATTCGGAACAGGATCATTCGACCGCATCGAGACGGACAACCGTGCACTGCTCGTCTTCGAACGAACCTCCGAAACGGAATCCATCCTCGTGGTTACCAACTTCTCGGATGGACCGCAACGAGTCGAAGGTGTAGTCGGATCTGCTACCGACCTCATCGCCGGCGGCGCCGTCCAACTTGCCGATCTCGAATTGCCCGCCTTCGGCTTTCGCTGGCTACTTCGCGACG
>JAZFSG010000086.1:0-17596 GCA_036446035.1 Acidimicrobiia bacterium
GATGTGAGAGAGGAACAGCTCGGCCGCCTTCATCGAATTGGTGAAGATGGCAGAAGACAAGCCCTGGACGACACCGTTGTTCACCTCGATGGCCTCGAAGACATCCTCGACGTCTATGACGTAGAGAATCGGGGCGAAGGTCTCCTCCTGAACGATGGGTGCGTCCTTGGAGATCTTGATGATCGTCGGCTCGACGAAGTAGCCGTCCATGCCCTCGACGACACCGCCCCCGTACAGCACCTCGCCGCCCTGATCCTTGGCGATGCCGACGGCAGCCATCATCGTGTCGACGGCCTGCTGGTTGATAAGCGGGCCCATCAGGGTTGCTGGGTCGAGCGGGTCGCCGATGGTGACCTGGGCGTAGGCGTCGGCGAGTCTCTTGGTGAGGTCGCCGCTGATGCTGCTCTGGACGATGATGCGGCGGGTGCTGGTGCAGCGCTGGCCGGCGGTGCCGACTGCACCGAAGGCGATCCCTCGCGTCGTCAGGTCGAGGTCGGCGTCCTCCAACACCGTGATGGCGTTGTTGCCGCCAAGCTCCAGGAGCGAGCGGGCCAGGCGTTTGGCGGTGGCAGTTCCCACCTTCTCGCCCATGTTGCATGACCCCGTCGCCGAGATGAGAGGGATGCGACGATCGTTGATCATGGTGTCGCCGACATCCCTGCCACTGCCGACGATGAGGTTGAAGGCACCCTCGAAGCCCGTTCCCGCCATCACCTGATGGCAGATGTGTTGCACCGCAATGGCAGACAGCGGCACCTGGCTCGACGGCTTCCAGATGGTGGTGTCTCCACACACCGCGGCAATGAAGGCGTTCCATGACCACACGGCGACTGGGAAGTTGAAGGCGGTGATGACCCCAACCGGGCCGAGCGGGTGCCACTGTTCCATCATGCGGTGGCGGGGCCTCTCCGAGGCGATGGTCAGGCCGTAGAGCTGGCGCGAGAGCCCGACGGCGAAGTCGGCGATGTCGATCATCTCCTGGACCTCGCCCTCACCCTCGGCAGCGATCTTGCCCATCTCGAGCGCGACGAGAGCGCCGAGCGCCTCCTTGTTGTCGCGCAGCGCGTTGCCGATCTGACGGACGTACTCGCCGCGCTGCGGCGCCGGCACCATCCGCCATTCCTCGAAGACTTCCTGGGATGAGGCCACAACGAGGTCGTAGTCATCGGTGTTGCCCTTGTTAACGAGTGCGATGTCGGTGGCCGTTGTCGGGTTGACACTTGACAGTTCGCCGCCGTTACCTTCGATCCACCCTCCGGCGTAAACGCCTGAGTTGGTATCGCTCAAGCCGAGGGCGCTGAAGATCTCGTCGCGGGTCATTTCATCCTCCTGGTTTCGACCCTGAAGTTAGTGGTGCGGCCCTCTTCAACCGCAGTGCGCGTCTAGGCTCGAACCAATGGAACGTTGGCCAACAGGCGACTCGATGCTGATCATCGGCATCGCCGGTGGTTCCGGTTCCGGCAAGACCACGGTTGCCTCCGCTTTGGTCGACGGCCTCGACAGCAGCGGCGTTGCGATCATCCAGCACGACTCGTACTACCGAGACCACCCCGACCTCTCGCACGACCAGCGGGCTGCGTTGAACTTCGATCACCCGGATGCCTTCGAAACGGAGCTGCTCGTTGAGCATCTGCAGGCGCTTCGAAAGAACGATCACATCGACAAGCCACAGTACAACTTCGCGACCCATCGCCGACTGCCCGAGACCGTCAGCGTCGAGCCGTGCAAGGTGGTCGTTGTCGAGGGGATCCTGGTTCTGGTTGAGCCGGAGCTGCGCGACATGTTCGACCTGAGGATCTTCGTCGACACCGATGCCGACATCAGGTTCATCCGCCGCTTGCAGCGCGATGTCAAGGACCGCGGCCGGTCGGTCGAGTCGGTGACCACGCAGTATCTGGAGACGGTCCGCCCCATGCACCTGCGATTCGTGGAAGGTTCCAAGCGCTACGCCGACCTGATCATGCCGGAGGGCTACTCAGAGCCGGGAGTTGGAACCGTCATCTCGATGGTCCGCAGCCACCTCGACACTTAGGCCAACGATCGCCCGGCTAGCGGGCGACGATGGCCTCGATCTCAACGTTGAAGCCTCCGGGAAGGGCGGCAACGGCAACGGCCGATCGAGCCGGGGGTGAGTGGCCGAAGCGGGCTCCGTACACCTCGTTGACCGCGGCGTAGTCGTTCATGTCCGTCAGGAAGATGGTCGCCTTGACTATGTCGTCGAACCCAAGGCTGACGCCTTTGAGCAGCGTTTCCAGGTTGTCCATGACCTTGGCCGCCTGTGCGGAGACGTCGCCGTCGACTCGCTCGTTGGTCGAGGCGTCGATGGCGACCTGCCCTGAGAAGAAGACGAATCCGTTGGCTTCTACCACCGGCGAATAGGGGCCCATCGGGGCAACGGTTCCCTCGATGCGGTGGATCTGCTTTGGCATCTGCTCTCCTAGCTCTTCTGGTCTATCTCGAGTACCTCGCGGGCGTCGCTCTCGTCCTCTGGAAGCACCAACAGGTCGATGCTGCCGAAGTTCATGCCCGGGTAGGCGCCCCCTCCATCGTCTGCGCGGATGACCGACCGAATGTCTTCCGAGGCAAGGTGCGCCGCAGCCAGATCGGCGTCGGCTCGATTCAGGAAGCAGCACACTACGACGAGGTCGCTCATGCGCTCAAACTACCGCCATTCGGGGGCAAGTAGCCTGCGCTGTCTAGAAGAAGGGACGCAATGAAGGGCAAGAACGTTCTCGTCACCGGTGCTGGGTGCCTTGGTGCCTCGGTGGTGAAGCGATGTCTCGCTGGTGGGGCGTCTGTCACAGTCGTCGACGTCTCGGAATCCAACCTGGCGGCCAATGGCGATGGCGTTCGGACGATCCGGGCCGACATCACGGACCCAGATGCCATGAAGAAGGCTGCCGCCGGTGCCGACATCGCCGTCCACACCGCGGCGGCACTCGACGGTGCGGCCGAGCTCCAGGAGAAGGTCAACGTAGTCGGTAGTCGAACGGTGGCTCAGGCAGCGGCGGAAGCTGGCGTCGAGAGGCTCGTCCACGTGAGCAGCAACGCCGTCTACGGGATCTATCAGCGCTCCGTCATCACGGAGGACACGCCGCTGAGCCCTTCGAACCAGGCCTATGCGATAACGAAGGCAGCGGCGGAAGATGCATTGAGAGAGGTTGCAGCCGCCACCGGGCTCAGCTACACGGTCATTCGGCCGGCGGGCATCTTCGGCCCGGGAGCGCAGTACTTCGCGGCGTCCTTCTACAAACGGGGCAAGCGCAAGCCCGTCATCTTCATCGGCAACGGAGCCGGTGCGATGTATTGCGCCTTCGTCGACGACGTCGCCGATCTCATCGCCGTCGCCGCCGTTCATCCGGCCGCCGAGGGAGAAGTCTTCAACTGCGTCATCGACCCGGCTCCGACACAGCGCCAGTTCATTGCGGCGTGGTCGCGGCTGTCCGGCCACGATCGGTACCTCGGCATTCCCACCTTCCTTGCCAAGTTCGGGGGACTCGTTGTCAAGCCCTTCGCCAAGGAGGGGACCTACCTGAGAGAGCTCAACGCCAATCTCGATCATGTGAACCGTTACGTTCGCATCGACTCGTCCAAGGCGAAGACGCTCCTTGATTGGGAGCCGAGCTACACGCTCGAGTCGGGTGTTCAGGCGACGATCCCGTGGCTTCGCCAGGTAGGCCTTATGGACGACGCGCCCGAGCGCTCCGATCAAGTGGAACCGAGCTAGCGCCGGCGTCTAGCTGAAGGACTGGCCGCAGCCGCAGGCCTTGGTGACGTTGGGGTTGTTGACCTTGAAGCCCGTGCCCTGGAGGCCTTCGACGAAGTCGATCTCGGCACCCTGAATCAGCTGACCACTGGCGCGGTCGATGACAACCTTGACGCCGTCGTAGTCCTTGACGAAGTCTTCGAGCTCGTCGACGTTGGTATCGAAGAACATCTCGTACTTGTAGCCGGAGCAGCCACCGGGCTTGACGCCGACGCGAAGCGCAGCGTCGCCTTCTTCGGCGGCCACTAGTTCGCGAACCTTGTCCACGGCGGGTGCGGTGAGTGTGATCAAGCTGTCGTCTCCTTGTGTGGGCGGGATTATATCGGCAAAAGATGCCTAATGGCTTAGAAACCCCTCCCCCGTACAATGTCTGTCAGATGGCCGTTGTTCCCACGAAATCTGATATCGAGTCGGCGCTGCGCGGGGTTGTTGACCCCGAACTGGGGGCTGATGTCGTCGAGCTGGGCATGGTGCCCGAGATCGACATCGAGGCCGACGGTTCCGTTGTCGTTCACCTGGCCCTGACCATCGCCGCCTGTCCCATGAGGGACCAGATCGAGAACGATGTGATCCGCAAGGTCGACGCCATGCCCGGCGTTTCCTCGGTCCGGGTCGAGGTCACGGCCATGACCCAGTCACAGCGCTCTGCGGTGATGTCCAAGGCCCGCTTCAAAGCGAGAGAAGATGCCGAGCCGACGATGGTCAATCCGATGACCCGGGTCATCGCCGTTGGCAGTGGCAAGGGCGGAGTAGGCAAGTCCTCTGTGAGCGTCAACTTGGCCGTTGGGCTGCGGCTCCTCGGCTTCAACGTCGGCTTGCTGGATGCGGACATCTGGGGATTCTCTATCCCCCGCATGCTGGGGGCCGATGGACGCCTCGAGGCCAACGACGACCGCAAGATCGTTCCGCAGGTTGCAGGGGGCATCCAGCTGGTTTCCACGGGTTTGATGATCGACAGCGAGGACACCGCCTTGATGTGGCGGGGCCTGATGCTCTCCAAGGCGCTCGAGCAGTTCCTGCGCGATGTCGAGTGGCCATCTGATCTCGACTACCTGGTCCTGGACATGCCGCCGGGCACGGGAGACATCCAGATGGCCCTGGCTCGCCTTCTTCCGCAGGCAGAGATGGTGGTCGTCACTACACCGCAGAAGGCCGCACAAAAGGTCGCAGCCCGCGTCGCGGACATGGCGCGTCGCTCCTACATGCCGGTAATCGGCGTCGTCGAGAACATGGCCGGCTTCACCTCGGACGAGGGGAAGGTCTACAACCTCTTCGGCGAAGGCGGCGGTCAGGAACTCGCCGACGAGCTAGGCGTGCCGCTCATCGCTTCGGTACCTCTCGATCCCCTTGTCGTCGAGGGTGGAGACGATGGACTTCCCGTGATCGAGTCACGGCCTGAGTCCGTTGCGGCGGCAGCGTTTGCAGACGCGGCCAAGCGAATGGTCGAGCTCGTGCCCCCCGTCGTCGACGAGACCTGCACGGCCCGCCTGGCCGTCATCGAGGAAGCGATCGAACGTCTCGAGGAGTCCACGGGCTAGCGGTCATCCACTGACTAGTCACCCAGTGGCTGATGGCTCAAGAGAAGCAGCGATTTTTCCGAAGCCCTTCTGATGGAACTGTTCTGTCCGGAGTGCGCTTCTCCGCTCGGTTACGACGCCACCGTCAATGGAGCGGCTTGGCACTGTCGATCGAACCACGGTCGGACCGTGGGGATGGGGCCACTGCGCCTACTACTCGACCGCGGCATCGCTTCTGACCTGTGGCGCCAGTCGGCGTCGGCCGAGCCGAGTCGTCGGTCCTGTCCTTCGTGCGCCAAGACCATGGCTCTCGTTGTGGCACCGGGCGAGTCCGGGGTCGTTGAGATAGATCTGTGTCGTCGTTGCCATATCGCCTGGATAGAAGAGGGCGAGTGGGAGCAGTTGCCGAAACAGCCGTCCTTGCCCGAGGGCGAGGTGTCGGTGCGGGCTACCGAGATCCTGACAAAGGCCGAGGTGAGTTCCCAGCAGTCGCGAGCTCCGCTTCCTCCTGCGAAGCCGTGGCAATGGGCGGCAGCCCTGTTCGGTCTTCCGGCGAGGGAGGATGGACGTCGGCCCGTATTCGCCCCCGTTACCTGGACCGTCGGCCTCATGATGGCCGTTGCCACGATCGCCGCCTACGCCTACGGGCTGGAAGAGGCCGTTGCCCGGTTCGGTCTTGTGCCTGCGGAGCCGGGCCGCGTTGGGGGATTCACACTGCTTACCTCTTTCTTCTTGCACGGCGGGATCATCCACCTCCTCGTGAACCTCTTCTTCCTGATCGTTGTCGGCTCGGCCGTTGAACAGCGCATCGGGCACAGGCGGACAGTGGTCATATTGGCGGCCTCAATGGCTACCGCGGCTCTTGCGCACATGGCGTTGGATCCGCGGCCTGCCACTCCTCTCGTCGGAGCCAGCGGGGGCATCGCCGCCCTCTTCGCGGTCTTTGCGCTTGCTTTCCCCAATGTCCCGTTCCGTCTCTTCATCTTCGTTCCGTACCTGGCGATCGCCCGGTGGATCCGCGTGTCCGCACTGTCACTCGGCAGCGTCTTCCTGGCCCTCAACTTCGTTGGTGTGTGGTACCAACTCGGAGGTTGGTCGGAAGTCTCGTCACTGGCCCACCTCGGAGGCGCCGCCGCAGGAATCATCTTTTGGCTGGCATGGCGCACCGAGATCAAGACCGCTCGCCGCGTTGCGGCGGTCTCGACCCATCAACTGAAGAGCGTCTGAGGCTCCGTCGCGGCGAAGCCCCAAGCCATGAGCTCTGGGCCTTAGTAAGACCGCACCTCGGCCTCACGCTCTGGCTTACGGCCCAGAGCTCAGAGCCGGCCTCCGCTTGGCCCCCCCTAAGCTCGACGCATGCCCTACCGCACCATCATCGAGCCGTTTCGGATCCACAGCACTGAGGCGATCGACCTGCCGGACGCCGCGCAACGGGAGGCCGCCCTGCTGCGTGCCGGATACAACCTGTTCGGGCTCATGGCGCAGGAGGTCATCATCGACCTGCTCACAGACTCGGGTACCGGAGCCATGTCCTCGCGACAATGGGCAGGGATGATGATGGGCGACGAGTCCTACGCCGGCAGCCGGTCCTATCACAAGTTCCGGGGGGTCGTCGAGGAGCTGACAGGCTTCTCTGAGGTGATCCCCACCCACCAGGGCCGCGCCGCGGAGCGCATCCTGTTCTCGGTCGCTGTCGACGAGAGCGACGTTGTGCCGAACAACACCCACTTCGATACGACGCGCGCCAACGTGGAGTACCAGGGTGCCGAGGCGAGGGACCTCGTCATCGCCGAGGGCCTCGACCCGGAGGCCGACCATCCGTTCAAGGGCAACATGGATATCGAAGCCCTACGCGAGACCATCGACTCCGTTGGCGTTGAGCGCATCCCCTTCGTGATGGTCACCGTTACCAACAACTCCGGGGGCGGCCAGCCCGTTTCCATGGAGAACCTGCGAGCCGTCAGGGATCTGTGCTCGGAATTCGGGGTTCCCTTCTTCCTGGACGCCTGTCGGTTCGCCGAGAACGCCTGGTTCATCAGGCTGCGCGAGGACGGCTACGCCGATGTTCATCCCCGCGACATCGCCAAGGAGATGTTCTCACTGGCCGACGGCTGCACCATGTCGGCCAAGAAGGACGGACTGGCGAACATCGGTGGGTTCGTCGCTCTCAACGACGCCAAAATGGCCAACGACTGCCGGAACCTCTTGATTCTGACGGAGGGCTTCACAACGTACGGTGGACTTGCCGGCTACGACCTCGAGGCGATAGCGCAGGGTCTGCTCGAGGTAACAGACCCCGATTACCTGCGATATCGCATCCGCTCGACGGAGTATCTGGCCGACAAGGTCTCCAAGGCAGGAGTTCCGATCGTCACGCCTGCAGGCGGACATGCCGTGTATCTCAACGCTGCCAAGTTGCTTCCACACATCCCCATCGCCGAGTATCCAGCGCAATCACTCGCCATTGAGCTGTATCGCAACGGGGGAGTGCGCGGAGTCGAGATCGGCTCGGTCATGTTCGGAAAGGTTCTTGAAGACGGCACCGAGCAGCCGGCGAAGATGGAGCTTGTGCGGTTGGCCATACCGCGCCGCACCTATACCCAGAGCCATATCGACTACGTCGCCGAGGTGATCATCGATGTCGCGTCGTCGGTTAGCCAGCTCGGTGGCTACCGCATCACCGAGCAGCCGCAGTGGCTGCGCCACTTCACCGCTCGCTTTGAGCCTGTGGTGTGACCGAGGAAGCGCCCGCAGGAGCGCGGTTCCATCGTGAGCGCTTGAGCGCCGTGATCGCGGCTATCGCTGGGTTCCTGGTCATCAACTCATCCAACTTTGGGGCTTGCGTCGGCGACGTAGGTTCCCGGAGTTGTCTTGTTGGCGACACCGTTGTCACAAATGAGCAGACGCTGTTGTTGGTCTACACCCCGCTCGTGTTCGCGCCCGTCGCCTATCTGACGGCGGCTCTGCTGCCCAAGTGGCGAGGGCCGCTGAGCTTCACATCACAGGTGATCGTGGTGGGGGCAGCGTTTTCGCTCCTGGCGGCGGGGTTTGTGGTTCTGCGCTGGGGGGCCGGGCAGGCGGCAGTGGTGGCCTTTGTCGTTGGCATCGCCGGCCTCTTCATCGGCGTCGGCAGCTGGCGGACTCGCCAGCAAGAGACCCAGCAGAAGACCTAGTCGACCTTCTGTCGCCGGCTCCCTCCCCACGACAGGGATCGATCGGCCGCGGGGTGCGGCCAGCGTTCGTCGCGGCGGTATGCCCAGGTTTCGAACGGGTTGTCGTAGTAGGCGATGGTCTCGACCGTCTTCCACCACGACCCTCGCCGAACCATCCACACGGCCGTGCCGGCCAATCCACCTGCGGCCATCCAGGTGAGATAGAGCAGTGGGTACAGGGGACCGAATACCCGGTGCTGCCACACGTGGAGACCCTCGTGGCGCTCCAGCATCTCGAGCCTGCGCCCATCGCTGGGTCTGGCATTGCTGACCACATTGCCGACGGTCCACACGAACCCGCGACGGGCATAGACGCCGCCGGCGTAGACGTGGTAGCCGGCTCGCGAGGACAGGTCTCGGCGATAGCCAGAGTCCCTCCACACGACATTGGCGGCATGCAGTCCGAGCGAAGCGCCAACGAGCGGCAGCCCCCAGGTTGAGTCGAGGACAAAGCCGAGAAGGCCCTTGGGGGACCGCCAGTCGTAGATACCCGTGGCGCCGGCACCGATACCGTTGAGTCCGCCGATCACGGCTCCGGCGATGGTCAGATCGAACGGAGACCCGACGACGGCGCCCAGTGCCGCTCCTGCGCCTCCGGCGGCGACCGCCTCGAGGAGCCTCATCAGAACAACAGGTCCTTCTGGGTCAGGGAAGCGATATCCATCGTCATCGCCACCGCGACATGAAGTGCCGCACCCCACCAGATGGTGCGGGTCTTGAGGACGAGGGTGCCAAGGGCCATGCCGGCGACGATGGCGCCCGCCGCTTCCAGGGCCGGCTTCTGCAGATGGATGAGGAAGTAGGGGACGACCATCATCGGCACGGCCAGGTAGCCGAGGACAGATTTGAGCCCGTGCACCATGAAGCCCCTGAAGAACCACTCGAGGGCAGCGAACTGCAGGGCGTACAGAAGCCACCAGGCCGTTAGGTACGGCCAAATGCTCTCGCCGGCGAAGAGGTCGTAGAAGGGATAGCGGTCCTGGAATGGCAGGGTGAACGAAGCGAGGATGACGATGGGAGCGAATGCGATGAACGCCACCGCATATACAGAGCCGTCCCTGAGCCTGGGAACGGTGACCCCATAGGTGCTGAGCCTCTCTCTAAGGACGAGCTTGACGAGGAGGAGCGGCAGGATGACGTAGCCCGAAATCTGCACGGCTGCCCACATCGCCAGCTGGTTGAAGCGCAGGTTGTCGGAACGCAGCAAGGCTTCCTCGGCGTCCGCCGCCAGCCCGTCGGCACCAACGCCTTGGAGTAAAGATGTCAGCCACCCGGGCTCGGCGCCATTCTTTCCCAGCTGTATCAGGACGAGGGACACCCCCGAGACGATGAGGACCAGTGCAACTCGCCAGCGTTGCCGGCCGCTGGTCGTCTGGCGTCGATAGTCAAGCGCGTCGGCGTCCGCCTTGTCTCGGACCGCTATGAAATAGCGGTGCCGCAGACTCGTTATCTGCCGAGGAAGTGTCGGTGTCACGGTGCGGCGAGGCTACCTACGGTTGGCTTGTGCCTTGCTCCACCGGGTAGCGTCGACTCGTGATCGAGGGGGAGCAGCATTGAAGGTGGCAGCGGGTGGTATGCGCGCTTTCTTTGTCGTGTGGGTAGGGCAACTCGTCTCGATAACCGGCACCACCCTGACGGCCTTCGGGTTACAGCTCTACGTATTCGCCGAGACCGGCTCGGTCACCAACCTGTCCCTCGTTGCCCTTGCCTACACCGTTCCCGCCATCATCCTGGCGCCGTTAGCCGGATCCGTAGCCGACCGGGCCGACCGTAGAGTCGTCATGCTGGGCGCGGACGCGGTCGCAGGCGCCGCGACCCTGATCACAGCCGCCCTGTTCTTTGCCGACGCCCTCGAGCTATGGCACATCTATCTGCTGGTAGCTACAGGATCTGGGGCGAATGCCTTTCAGGAGCCGGCGTGGCTGGCATCGGTAACGCTTCTCGTGCCAACGGAGCAGCTTCCGAGAGCAAATGGGCTTGTGCAGCTCAACGTGGGTCTCTCCTTCGTCATCGCTCCGGCCGCGGCTGGAGCCCTGCTGGTGACGGTCGGCCTCGGGGGGGTGTTGTTGGTCGATGTGGCGACCTTCCTGATCGGAGTCATCACGTTGGCGATAGTCCGGTTTCCGCGGGCCACTCCGGTTGGTGGCGGCCCGGGCGACTCGTGGGTGTCCGAGGCGGTGTTCGCATGGCGCTACCTGCGGGACCGACCTGGGCTCTTTGGAATGCTGTGGATATTCGCAGGCGTCAACTTCATGCTGTCGTTCGGCAACGTCCTCATCATCCCCCTTGTTGTTTCGATCGCTTCGGAAGCGTCGGCGGGAGCGGTGGTCTCTGCAGCTGGGCTGGGGGCGGTGACTGGCTCGCTCGTCGTCAGTGCCTGGGGAGGTCCCAAGAAGCTCGTCGCCGGGATCATGGCCGGCATGTTCGTCGGCGGGTTGCTGACGTCTGTTGCCGGGCTGCGCTCTTCGGTGCCTCTCATCGGTGTGGCGTTCGTTCTCATGCTCGTTGTGATGCCCATCGTCAACGCGTTGAGTCAGACGATCTGGCAGCGCAAGGTGGAGGCAGGGATCCAGGGGAGGGTGTTCTCCCTACGTCGGATGATCTCTAGCGCGGTGTCCCCTCTCGCCATCCTGGCGGCGGGACCATTGGCAGACAGCGTCTTCGAGCCGCGGCTGCAGCCGGGCGGTGCGCTTGCGGACTCGGTTGGTGCGGTGATCGGCACTGGCCCAGGGAGAGGGATCGGGTTCCTCTTCGTCCTCTCCGGCTTCGGGATGATGATCTTGGCCGTCTACGGCTATAGCCGACCCCGGATTCGTGGCATAGAGTCGGAAATACCCGACGCCGAGGTTCTTGCTGCGGGCGACTAGCTTGCGCGGCCAATGCGTCGCCAAAACTTTCGCGCAGGGGTGCTCACCATCGCTCCGATCCTCATCGGCGTTGTGCCCTTCGGCATCATCGCCGGCGTGGCTGCCGTTGAGTCTGGCCTGAGCAGTCTCCAGGCGATCGTGTTCTCCCCGGTGGTGTTCGCCGGCGCCTCGCAGCTGGCCGCGTACGAGCTCATCGGTCGCGACGCAGCCGTCGTCGTCATCGTGGCGACGGTCGTCGTCATCAACTCTCGATTCGTGATGTACAGCGCGTCACTGGCTCCCCACTTCGTATCAGCGACGACTCCGCAGAAGCTGGCGACCTCCTACCTGCTGACGGACCAGGCGTTTGCCGTCTGGATCATCCGTTATGGCAGGGAGGACGAGTCAACCGAGCTCAAGCTCGCCTACTACTTCGGAGCCGCTCTTGCGCTGTTCGTTACCTGGCAGTCGTCGACGATCGTTGGGGTGGTACTTGGCTCAGGCATCCCTCCCGAGTGGTCCCTCGACTTCGCCATCCCGCTCGTGTTCCTCGCTCTGCTGTTCCCGGCCATTACCGACAGGGCTACATCCGTTGCTGCGATCGTCGGGGGACTCACCGCGGTGGTTGCGCAGCCCCTGGCCTACAACCTCGGCCTGCCGCTGGCCGCCGTGGTCGGCATCGCCACCGGCCTCATCGCGGAGTCGCGACGATGACGTCTCTGGCCCCTTGGGAGATCTGGCTGGTGATGGGACTGGCGGGGGCCGGCACCCTGGCTCTTCGGTACTCATTCATCGGTCTTCTCAAGCGCAGCGCAGACGAGATCCCCGACCTGGCGCGCAGGGCTCTGCGGCTGATCCCTGCGGCCGTGCTCGCAGCGCTCATCACTCCCAGCCTCACCCACCCCGACCTGATCTTCGATCCGTGGACTGAGAGAATGCTGGCCGGCATCGTCGCGGCAGTGGTGGCGTGGCGCACCAAGAACGTGCTGGTCACGATCGCGGTAGGCATGGCCACCCTGTGGCTGCTGCAAGCGATCAGCTGAGACGAGGTAGCGTCGACCCATGGAGATCCCCAACAACGCAGCCCTCTTGGTCATCGACGTGCAGCAGGGTTTCGCCGACCCCGGATGGGGGCGCCGCAACAACCCGGAGATGGAGTCCAACACCGCCCGGCTCATCGAGGAATGGCGGAGACACGATCGTCCGATCGTCTTCGTGCGGCACGACTCCGTCGAACTGCAATCGCCATTGCACCCAGGGCAGGACGGCAACGACTTCAAAGACATCGTCACCGGCGACTCGGACCTGCTCGTTTCCAAGTCGGTCAACTCGGCTTTCTACGGCGAGCCCGACCTCGACGGCTGGCTGCGTGCGCGGGGCATCGACACAGTGGTGATCTGTGGCATCCAGACCAACATGTGCTGCGAGACGACCGCTCGCATGGCAGGCAACCTCGGCTACTCCACCTTGTTCGCCCTCGATGCCACCCACACCTACGACATGGTGGCCCCCGACGGCTCGCCGGTTACCGCTGACGAACTCGCCAGGATCACGGCGACCAATCTCCACGGGGAGTTCGCCACCGTCGTCAACACAGACGACCTCATCGCCGGCTAACCGTGGCACCACTTGCCCTCTCCGATTCTGATCAGGCGATGCTGTCAGGTGAGGGAACGGGTGCCGAGCAGATCGCCATGCGGATCCTGGTTTCCGTCGCCGAAGCATTGGGCGCGGCAGAGCTGCTCGACATATCTGGAGCTCACATCGACTCCTGCCTCTTCCATGGGATGGCCGGTCTTGAGTTCGCAGAGCGACTCGTGGACGAACGCGGCCAAGTTGCGGTGCCTACCACCCTCAATGTGACCTCGCTTGACCTGCTCCACCCCGAACTGAACCGTGGGGACACAGACCATGCGCCTGAGGCGGCTCGTTTGGTCGCCGCCTACGAGGCGCTCGGGGGGCGTGCCACCTGGACCTGTGCTCCCTATCAACTCGAAGACCGCCCTGCCTTCGGAGCCCAGGTGGCCTGGGGCGAATCCAACGCCATCGTCTTCGCCAACTCGGTTCTCGGCGCCCGCACCGAGCGCTACGGGGACTTCACGGATGTCTGCGCCGCGATCACTGGACGGGCTCCAGCAGTCGGACTCCATCTCGATGCCGGGAGGAGGGGTGGGATCATCTTCGAGTTGGTCGACGTGCCAGCCTCGGTGGCCGAGAGCGATGCGCTCTTCCCGGTGCTCGGTCACCTCATCGGCTACGAGGCGGGCCAGCGCATCCCAGTCATCGTTGGACTCGAGGCCGCAACGGAGGATCAACTCAAGGCGCTTGGGGCAGGCGCCGCGTCGTCGGGAGCAGTTGCCATGTTTCATGCCGTTGGCATCACACCAGAGGCTCCGACGCTGGAGGAGGCTCTTGGAGGCAGGGTCGACGTGGCAAGGATGACGATCACGGCCGAGGACCTCACCCGCGCCCGTGACGATCTGAGCACTGTTGCTACCGGCCCTCTCGGTGCCGTCGCCCTCGGCACCCCGCACGCCTCGGTGGCTGAGCTCGATCGAATCGCCGGTCTCTTCGGATCACAGCGGGTGGCGCCGACCATCGAATGTTCGGTCAACACGGGCCGCGACGTCTTGGCGGCAAGCAGTGCTGGCGACGCCTTGCTGGGGGCGGGCGTAGAGATCGTCACTGACACCTGCACCTACCTCAAGCCGATCATGTCTGTTGAGCAGGGCCAGGTGGTGATGACCGATTCCGCGAAGTGGGCCTACTACGCCCCTGCCAACATCGGAGCCCAGGTGGTGTTCGGTTCGACCGAGGACTGCGTCGCCTCAGCCATCGCCGGTGAGATAACAAGATTCGACAGGTGGTGGCATGACAACTGACCAGCGCGTCCTGCTGGCAGGTATCGCCGAGGGGGAGGCGCTGGTGTTGGAGGAACCGATCAGCTTCTGGGGTGGCGTCGACTCCGCCAGCGGACACATCATCGATCAGCGTCATCCCCAGGCCGGCAGCTCAGTGGCGGGACGGGTGCTGGTGATGTCCCACGGCAAGGGCAGCTCGTCGGCGTCGAGCGTGCTCGCCGAGTGTCTCCGGCTGGGAACGGGACCCGCCGCCATCGTTCTCGATCACGGCGACCAGATCCTGTTGGCGGGGGCCCTCGTCGCCGGCGAGCTCTACGACCGATCCTGTCCCATCGTGGTCGTTGCCTCGATCGCCGGATTCGAGTCGGGACGCCGCTATCGGGTTGATGCAGACGGCGTCAGGGCCGTTGTCTAGGAATCCGCCCTGACGGGCACGACCTTGTAGATGAGGCCTTCGTGGTTGCCGATGTACATCTCGCCGGTGCTGTCGAACCCAAAAGTCTGGACCTGGCCGGCGTTGAACAAGTCCTGGGTCCAATCTTCCGTCTGGGTGGCGGCACCATCGACATGGCGGAAGCTGCGAACCCAGCCGTTGCACCAGTCGGCGTAGAAGTAGTGGCCGTTGAGCTCGGGTATGGCGTCTCCGCGGTAAACCACTCCACCCGTGATCGAGCAGCCCTCGTCGTGGGTGTACTCGACGATCGGATCGGTCAGCCCCGTTCGGTCGCATCCCGACTCGCGGAAACAGCGAGATGCCTCGAGAATGTCCCAGCCGAAGTTGTAGCCACCTTGTGTCATCGACACCACGTTGACCTCTTCGATCCTCTCCTGCCCAACATCCGCGATGTAAATGAGGCCGTCCGCCGGGTCCAGATCGAAGCGCCACGGGTTGCGCAGGCCGTACGCCCACACCTCGGGCAGCCCGCCACCGTTGACGAACGGGTTGTCTGGGGGGACTCCATAGGGGTCACCGCTGTCGACGTCGATTCGCAGGATCGTCCCGAAGATGTTGTCTGGGTTCTGACCGTTGACGCTGGCGCGGGCGCCGTCGCCGACCGAGACCCACAGATAGCCGTCGGGTCCGAACTTGAGCATGCCGCCGTAGTGCCGCGGCTCCGTCGTTGGCTGCGGCCTGACGAACAGGATCCGGGCCGTGGAGGTGTCGGCGATGGGCGGTTCCATGGACAGCATTCCGTACTCGGCGAGCGTGCGCGATCCGTCGGCGTCGGTGTAGTACACGAAGAAGCGGCCATTGGTGGCGAAGTCGGGATGGAAGGCCATGCCCAGCAACCCCTGCTCGATGCCGCCCATCTTGACGATGTCGCGGATGTTGATGAACCGGTCGGGCAGATTGTTGAAGTCGGTGTCGAAGACCCGGACCGTTCCGAGCTGGTCGACGAAGTAGAGGTAGTCGCTACCCGGCGCCGTCATGATCCCGGTGGGGCGCGGGATGTCGTCCGTGATGAACTCGAGGTCGAGGCCTATCAGCGGAGCCAGATCTGGCGTCGTAGCCGTAGTGCCAGTGGTGCCATCGGCAGTCGTGCCGTCACTCCCCGTGCCCGCCGTGCCGTCTGCAGTGGTGCCGTCGGCAAGGGCCCCGCCCGGAGAGCCGCCGCTGTCACCGCAGGCGGCAGCGACCAGCGCCAGGGCGAGGAGAAGCGATGTGACGATGCCAGCGCGAGGGGTCATGAAGATACAGGTTGGCGCGTGCCGACGGCTATTCCGAATACCGGCTACGTCTCGAGGAGAGTGCGAGCCATCTTGTAGAGAGCCATGCCCTCGACGCGGCGCATGTGCTCGGGGCTGCGCTTGAAACGACGCCCGATCTCGGTGTGGTCGTGACCCTCACCTCTCAGCTGAAGAACCCGGCGTTCCAGGGGACGCAGCGTCGAGCTCTTTGGCTGCGCCGAGCGGCCGGGCAGTTCGGTGAGGTCGACTATGCGTGAGATGTGGGCCTCGGATCGATTGAAGCGACGGCCGATCTCGGCGCGATCGATCCCGGCCTTGGCGAGCTTCACAACTCGCCGCTCCAGCGGTCTCAAATCGGCCATTGCCCACCTCCCAATAGGCCATAGCCTACCTGGTAGCCGTCCCTGGCGCTCTTGGTCGGAATGTCGGCACTGCGACAAAGGTTGCAACTGACGCAATGGACCAGCATTTCTTTCCAGTGATCCTCGGCACAGCTCGGGCCGAGCGAAAGTCAGGCCCGGTCGCCGACTTCGTCGTCAGCGAGCTGTCTCGACTCGGCCTCAAGAGCGAGTTGATCGATGTCGCCGACTTCGATCTGAATGCGACTCGCGACGGCCGAGGCAGAGCAACGATCGTCGAGTTCCGCTCGACGATCGAGAGCGCGGATGGCGTTGTCATCGTTGCCCCTGAATACAACCATGGCTATCCGGGCGAATTGAAACTGCTGTTGGACGAAGGTGGCGACGAGTTCTCGAGAAAGCCCATCGGCATCGTCGGTGTTTCGGCCGGCGGCCACGGCGGATCGAGGCTGGTCGAATCACTCCGGATGGTGGCGCTGGCGCATCGCATGGTTCCCGTCGGTGACTCGGTCTTCGTGTCGCGAGTGGCTGCCGACATCCATGAAGACGGCACCTTCTCGAGCGACCGCACCGCGAGGGCCATCGAGAAGATGGCCGCGGAGATGGCGTGGTTCGCTGACGCTCTCACCCCTGCTCGCGGCCTCCTCTAGACCGCGAAACCCCAACCTCCCTACACTCCTGGCATGAAACCGTCTGTTGCCATTGTTGGCGTCGGCTCTATGGGTGAGATGTTCGCTTCCGGACTGCTACGTGCAGGCTGGGACGCCGCCGACCTCACCCTGTGCGTGCGTCGCCCCGAGCGGGCCAAGGAGCTTGACGAGCGCCTTGGCGTCTCCGCTTCATTGGATGCCGCAACGGCCGTTGCGGGCTCAGAAGTCGTGGTCGTATCGGTGAAGCCGCGCGATGTCCCAGCTCTCCTGCAACAGGTGGGCGAGGAGATTCGCAAAGACCAGGTCGTCGTTTCTCTCGCCGCCGGTACGCCTATCGCGACCTACGAGAGCGCTCTCGGCGAGGTGCCTGTCATAAGGGCGATGCCGAACACGCCGGCCGCCGTGGATGAGGCGATCACCGCCTATTGCGCCGGCAGCTTCGTCGATTCGACGGCCATGGAGAAGGCCGAGTCGGTTCTCAGCGCCGTCGGCCAGATCATTCGGCTCGGTGAACAGCACCTCGATGCCGTCACCGCCGTTTCGGGGACGGGGCCCGCGTACGCCTTTCTCTTGGCAGAGGCGCTTACCGAAGCTGCACTTAGGGAAGGCCTTCCCCACCATGCAGCCACGCAGCTCGTTGCGCAAACCATGCGGGGTGCCGGCATCCTGATGCGCGAGTCGGAGAGCTCACCGGCT
>JAZFSG010000087.1:0-4884 GCA_036446035.1 Acidimicrobiia bacterium
CCGGCCTGCTCGACAGGCGAGAGTTAGCCGTCTTCGGCGGTGCCATCCTGTTCGCAGGCTTGTGGGGCGCCATCCGACTTCTCCAGTCGCCATCGGAGAAGCGGACCACCACGTGGAAACCCCCAAAGCCGGGAGAGAAGGCGCTTTCCGCTTTTGCCAACAAGGCAACCCTGTTCGCAGAGAGGGGGCTCGACCAGGTGAGCAGGGGCAAGCCGCTAGCGACAGCCCTCGAACAGGCAGGGAGCACGCTGCGTCCTGCCGAATACGCGGTCATCACGATCAGTGTCACCTTGGCGGGGGCAGCAGCCGGCCTCGCGTTCGGCGGTCCGATCGGGGCGCTCGGCTCCGCCATCGGCGTGCTTGGCTTATCTCACGTAACGCTCCAGCATCGTGCCGCCAAGCGCCAGGCCGCCTTCGCGGATCAGCTTGGCGACGCGCTACAGCTCATCGCAGGTGGGCTGCTCGCAGGGCACGGCATCATCCAGGCCTGCGATGCGGTGGCCACCGAGGAGATGGAGCCGGCGTCCGAGGAGTTCCGGCGGCTCATCGCCGAGACTCGGCTCGGTCGTGACTTCACTGACGCGCTCCGAGCCATGGGGGATCGAGTCGGAGGCGATGACTTCCGCTGGGTGGTCGACGCCATCGACATCCACCGGGAAGTAGGCGGAGACCTATCTCATGTGCTGCGAACGTTGGCAGCAACCATCCGGTCTCGTGCCCAGGTTCGTCGTCGGGTCGACACCCTGAGCGCCGAGGGCAAGTTGTCCGGCATCGTCCTGATGGCGTTGCCGCTCGTCGTCGGAGTGCTGGTCTCGATCTCAAATCCCTCCTACCTAAACGAGCTGTTCTCGACGAGCCCCGGCCGCATCATGCTGGTCGCAGGTGCCGTGCTAATGGCTAGTGGTGGGGTGTGGATCCGCCGCATCGTCTCGTTCAAGTACTGAGGAGCGCGTTATGCCGATACATGTGATTGCCGCCGCAGTTTCGATAGCTGTCGCCGTCCCTCTGCTGTGGTTCAGCGTGGCCTCCTCGAGCGCCGGCGCCAGCCGGGCTGGGTCGGCTGTTCCCGACATCCACCAGATGACCCTGCAGCGATCAGCAACCGACAGGGTGTTGCGTCCCATGGTCGGCTCACTGGCTTCTCGCGTGCGCGGCCTGACGCCACGCGGCTGGGTCAAGAGCCTCGAGAGAAGGGCAACGCTGGCGGGAGTACCCGAGAACAAGGTCGAGCGATACCTGGCCGCGAAACTTCTGGCGATTGGAGTTGGCGGCCTCTCGGTTCCTTTCGTCATGGGCGCCGCCGAACCCACGAAAGCACTGCTGATCGCCGCCGTGATCACAGTCGGGGCGTTCTTCGCTCCCGACGGCATTCTCGACACCAAGGCGAAAGCTCGCCAGGAGCTGATTCAGAACGATCTGCCGGACACTCTCGACCAGATCATGATCAGCGTCGAGGCCGGCCTTGGTTTCGAGGCTGCCCTGGGACGCGCCGGCAAAGCGGGGGGCGGGCCGCTGGCAGAGGAGATTCTCAGGACCCTGTACGAGATGCAGATGGGCGCTCAGCGGCGCGATGCGCTCCACAATCTGGCCAATCGGTCGAGCATTTCCGACCTGCGCAACTTCGTCTTCGCCGTTACCCAGTCCGAGCAGTATGGATTGCCGATCGCCGAGACGCTGCGCATTCAGGCAGCGGAGTTGAGAGACAAGCGCCAGCAACGTGCCGAAGAGCGGGCGGTGAAGATCCCGGTCAAGATCACGTTCCCGCTGGTGTTGTGCATCTTCCCGACTCTCTTCATCGTTCTTCTCGGGCCAGCAGCGATTCAGGTGTGGAACGGCATCCTCGCCTAGTCAACGTCGGCAAGTACGCCGTCGACAACGGCCCCGGCGAGAACCGCGAAGCCCGAAACGAATAGCCACAGCATTGTGACGATCACCGCGCCGAGTGCGCCGTAGGTCTCGTTGAAGGAACCGAAGCGGGTGACGTACTGGCCAAGCCCGTAAGAAGCCGCCAGCCACCCGGTCGCGGCCGCCAGGGCCCCGAGGCTCCACATCCTCCATCCCGGTGGGCGTTGCGCTGGACCGAACCTGTACAGAAGCGAAAGGCCCGCGCTGGCGATGATGAAGACCAGGAGCCACTGCAGTGCGCTGAGAACGCCATCGAGCCAGCTCGGGCTGACGCTCAAAGCCAGGACCGCGATCACGACGAAGACAACGAGACCGGCTGTGAGGCCGAGGGAAACGAGGCGGAGCCGGAGGCCGGGACGTGCCTCGTTGAGCCCGAATGCGGCATTGACTCCTCGGAGGAGCGCCTTGGTTCCCGACGATGCCGCCCAAAGAGCAACGAGCAACGAAACGGCTGCGCTGATTCCAAGACCGGCGGCGGGTGCGTCGATGATGTCGGTCAGTTGACTCTCGAGGAGCGCCGTTACTTCGGCAGGTGCAGCGTTGCCGATCTTGTCGATCACGCCTGCCACGTCGCCGGCGTCCGCTATCAACCCGTAGATACTCACCACTGCGATTAGGCCGGGGACAACGGCGAGCATGCCGTAATAGGACAGCCCGGCAGCGAGCAGCGAGATGTGCTCCTCCCTGGCGTGGGACTTGGCCTCTCCTACGGTCCGCCCGAATCTCGAGATTCTCAGCGGTTCGGTGCGGCTTCGAGCCGCTGCCAACAGACGCTGAAGAGTGGCCGCCACAGTCGAACTCTATTGCACTGACAACGATGGTTGTCGATGGAGAAACGCGTAAGGTTGTTTCCGGAGCTGACCAACAGGGGAGACCATGAAGCTCGATCCTGAATCCGAGAGCGTCGACGCGTGAGCGGATGCTGCGATTCGTCCGACTACGAGGACGTCTTCAGCGACAAGCGCGCAACGAAGGATCTGAAGAGCTATCGGCGTAAGGGCCTCGATCGGCTCGCCAAGGCGATGGTGGAGTTCCTGGGGCCGGATGCCGCCGGCGCCACGGTCCTCGAGGTAGGCGGCGGCATCGGAGCGATTCAGAACGCGCTGCTCGACCACGGGGCGGCATCGGCGGTGAACATCGAGCTCTCTAAGGGCTACGAGACGGCGGCGATGGACCTGGCGGCAGAGGCCGGCGTCGTCGACAAGGTGCAACGGGTTCACGGCGACTTCGTTGAGATGACGGTGGCGCCTGCAGACATTGTGGTGATGAACCGGGTCGTGTGCTGCTATCCGGACATGGAGGCGATGATGGCGGCCGCCGCGGACCGAGCGACGTCGACGCTGGCAATGGTGTTCCCCCGTGATCGATGGTTCATGCGGGCGCTGCGAAGGATCATCGCGGTTGAGCGGCGCCTGCGTCGGAACACGTTCCGCTTCTACGTTCACGACCCCGATCTGATCGTCGGCGAGGCGACGGCACGCGGTCTCAAACTGTCGTTCACTAGACGCACGGCCGGGTGGCAGGCAGTGATCCTGCAGCGCAGCCCCTAGCCCTCTCCGCACCTTCTTATCGATCGCAGCATCGATCGGCGCAGCACTCCGCTGAACGGCTTAACGAGCCACCAGTACCGGCGAAAGCTGCGATGCGCTCGGCGGTCGGTGGCGTAGATCTCCGTCGAGGTGTCCACGCGGCACCCTTCCGTTGTCTCGTCGAAGATGAATGCCCACATGACCTTGACGAACCCTGGTTCGTCGAAGTCCAGCAGCTCCTGGGCGGACAGCCGCTGCAGATTGCCGCTCGGGCGCCACGGCTGGCCGACCAGCCCGAGGATGATGTGTCGGGGCTCATGGTCGTCCACGATGACGAACCCAGTGCGGATGGCGTCTTCGAGAGTGCGGAGGTGACGCAAGCCTCGAGCTGCCAGCAACACCCGCATGGGCAGGCCCCTCCCGATATCGATCTGGCGCAAGCACGTGTAGCACTGTTGCGCCGAAGCCGCTACGGATATCGAGTGGCCACTCGAGAAGGAAGGTGCGGTTCGGCCGTCGAGCACGTTGTCGCCCGCTACCGGTACCTCGGGTCGGCGGCGTCGGGGTCGATGCCGTGTCTGGAGATGGCTTCGCCGACTACCTCGGGGCCGATGGCACCGGCGCGGGCGAGGCTCGCCAGCGTGGCGACAACGACATGTCCGGCGTTGACCTCGAAGAAGCCCCGCAGCGCCTCCCTGGTGTCGGATCTGCCGAAACCGTCGGTTCCGAGCGGTGTGAAGTCCCCAGGAACCCAGCGGGCGACCTGGTCCGGCACGACCTTCATGTAGTCGGTGACAGCAACGGTCGGCCCGGGAGTGTCCGCGAGCAGTCGAGTGACGCGGGGAACCCGCGGGGTCGCCGCCGGATGAAGGCGATTCCACCTCTCGACCTCCAGAGCATCTTCGCGTAGCAACTTGTAGCTGGTGGCGCTCCACAGCGATACGCCAACACCGTAGTTCTCGGCAAGGTCTGTCTGGGCCTGGCGGGCGGCGGCGTGGGCGGGACCCGAGAAGAGGATCTTGGCCTGTTCCTCCGTGCCGTCGACCGGGTCTGCCCACCGATAGAGGCCCGAAGTGACCCCCTCGTCGACGTCGCCGGGCTTGGGCGGCTGCTGGTAGTTCTCGTTGTAGATGGTGATGTAGTAGAAGATGTCCTCGCCGTCGCGGTACATGCGGCGCATGCCGTCGTCGATGATGACGCCCAACTCGTAAGCGAATGCGGGGTCGTAGGCCTGGCAGACCGGCACTACGGATGCCAGCACGTGGCTGTGTCCGTCCTGGTGTTGCAGGCCTTCTCCAAGCATCGTCGTGCGCCCGGCGGTGGCTCCGAGCAGGAAGCCGCGGGCGCCGGCGTCGGCAGCCCCCCAGATGAGATCGCCGACACGCTGGAAGCCGAACATCGAATAGAAGATGTAGAACGGCACCATCGGGATGCCCCGAGTGACATAGTT
>JAZFSG010000088.1:0-30603 GCA_036446035.1 Acidimicrobiia bacterium
CGGCCATGACGAGGACATAGGTCCGGTTGACGTTGATACCGCCATACCTCGCAGCGTCGGGATTGAAGCCCGTAGCACGGAACTCAAAGCCGATCGTGGACCGGAACAGCAGCCACCAGATGACCCAGGCAACCAACAGCGCCACTATGAACCCGGCGTGAACACGCTCGCTCCTGTCGATGGGGAGAAATTCAAGCAACCTAGGCAGCTTGGCTGAGGTCTCGATCACCTTGGAAAGAGGGTCGATCCTGTCCTCGACCCGCACGAACGATGTCTTGAGAGCCCAGTTCATCAAGAAGAGCGCGATGAAGTTCATCATGATCGTGGTGATGACCTCGTGGGCGCCGGTGCGAGCGCGCAGGACTCCAGGGATGCCCCCCCAGATGGCCCCGCCGATGACGCCGGCGAACAACACCAATGGGATGTGGATGAACGAGGGGGCCGCGAACTGGAATCCGACGATCGTGGCAAACATTCCGCCCATGATCATCTGGCCCTGGCCGCCGATGTTGAAGAGGCCGGCCCGGAAGCCGATGGCAACTGCCAGACCGGCGAAGACCAGTGGAGTGGCCGCCACGATGGTCTCGGACCAGGCACTGACCGAACCGAACGCCCCCTTCGCCAGCGCCACGTAGGCCGCGTAGATCAAGTCCCAGCTATCCGCCGCCGCCCCGCCCGGCGACGACGTCCATTTCTTGAGGATGTCGATGTCTGTCATCACCATCACGAAGGCGCCGACGACGAGGGCGCTGAACACCGCAAGCAACGGGACCATGATCGCGGTGCGCCAGTCGACGTGGATCCCGGTGATGTCCTCGAAGAACCGTCTCGAATTACTGGCGTCGTCGCCACCGTTGGTGGGGGGCTCGACGGGGAGGAGCGGTTCTGTCATCGGGGACTCGACCCAGCCATGTACAGACCAAGATCGGATGCTGTTGCCTCCGAGCCGGGTACCTCGGCGATCACAGCGCCCCGGTACATGACCAGGATCCGATCACTCAAGGCCAAGACCTCGTCGAGCTCCGTGGACACGACCAGGATGGCTGCGCCGGCGTCGCGCTCGTTGACGATCCGCTGATGGATGTACTCGATCGATCCGACATCGAGACCCCTGGTTGGCTGCGAGGCGATAACCAGCTTGACGTCGTGGCCGAACTCCCGCGCCACGATGACCTTCTGCTGATTGCCCCCAGAGAGGTTTGCTATCTCGACGTCTACGCCCGGGGTCCTCACGTCGTATTCGGCGACAAGACGCTTGGCGGCCTCCTGGGTGGCACCCCAATTCATCTTGATACCCGTCGAGAAGGGAGATGCGTGGTAGGAGTTGAGGACCATGTTCTCCGCGACGGTGAAGCTGAGCACCAACCCGCTGCGCTGACGGTCTTCGGGGACATGAGCAACGCCAAGATCGTGGATCTGGCGCGGCGAACTGTTCGTCGTATCGACTCCATTCATCTGAATGCGGCCGCTCAATGGCTTTCGCAGGCCGGTCAGTGCCTCAACGAGCTCCGTCTGCCCGTTCCCTTGGACACCGGCAATGCCGACGATCTCGCCGACTCTGACGTTAAAGGAGACGCCGTTGACCGATTTGTGGGCCCGCTCGTCGAGCACGACCAGGTCGGTCACCTCCAGGAGGGGATCGCTCGGCTGAGCAGCGGCTTTGTCAACAACCAACTCGACGGGCCTGCCGACCATCAGCTCGGCTAGCTGGTTCTTGTCCGTCCGAGAAGGCTCGGCGTCGCCGACCGACTTTCCGCGGCGCAGAACGGTGATCCGATCTGCGATCTGGAGAACCTCACCCAGCTTGTGAGTGATGAAGATGATGGCCTTCCCTGAGTCGCGCAGGGCCCTGACGATGCCGAAGAACTCATCCACCTCCTGGGGGGTCAACACCGCGGTTGGCTCGTCGAACACCAGGACCTGAGCTTCCCTGAAGAGGACCTTGATGATCTCGATGCGCTGCTGCACGCCAACGGGCAGGTCTTCCGTCATCGCCGTCGGGTCCACATGGAGTCCGTACTTCGACGAGATCTCAGCCACCTCGCGGCGGGCTTCCTTGATGTCGATGATCCCGGGCCCTTTGGTTGGCTCAACGCCGAGCACGACGTTCTCGGTCACATCGAATACCGGCACCAGCATGAAATGCTGGTGCACCATGCCGATGCCGGCGGCAATGGCGTCGCCTGGGCCATCGAAGTGCTGTACCTCGCCATCAATAAGGATCTCGCCGGAGTCGGCGCGGTAGAGCCCATAGAGGATGTTCATAAGCGTCGTCTTCCCGGCACCGTTCTCGCCGAGCAAGCAGAGAATCTCCCCGGTGCGGACCGACAAATCCACCTGGTCGTTGGCAAGCACGCCGGGGAACTCCTTGGTGATGCCCCGTAGCTCGAGTTCCAAGCCTTCACTCCCGTTTGGACGACCCACGCACACTAGACGACGCGAAAGAGCCCCCGTTCGTACGGAGGCTCCTTCTTCGATCCGTAGCTATCGACTAGGCGTCGGCGAGACCAGCCAGGAACTCCGCCAGGTCCGACACGCCGGGATCGGTGCCGGCAGCGATGATGTCCGCCTTCAGCGCGTCCACTTCAGCCTCGAGCTCCGAGCTCACAACGTCGCTCCAAGCACCCGTCTTGGTGATGTCGACACCGCTGTTGGCGAGCGTACCGAGATACGGGTTGCCGAGAGCGTCCAGGGACAACACGTTGACGATCGTGCTGTAGATCGCAGGATCGATCCCCTTCAACACGTTGGTGAACGTGAAGTCACCGCACTCAGTTGCCGCCGACTCGTTCCAATCGACGTCAACACCGATGTGGTAGAGATCGCCGCCGCGCTGCGTGATCTCGGCACACAAGCCGAGACCGATGGCTCCACCGACAGGCATGACGATGTCGGCACCCTCGTCGATGAGGCTGGCAGAGAGCTGCTGGCCGATGTCGACCGCTCCGAAGTCCTCGGTGAAGAGGCCCGTCTGGTTCTCGACATCCCAACCCTTGACCTCAACGCTGGTCCCGTGGATGGTGTTGTAGTAATCGGCTCCCTGGACGAACCCGTCCATGAAGATGGTTACCGATGGGATAGCGATACCACCGTAGGTACCAAGGACGCCTGTCTTGCTCGCACCAGCTGCTACATAGCCGGCGAGGAAGGAGGCTTCATCGGTCTGGAACGTGAGTTCACGCATGTTGGGGACTTCGAGTCCGCCAACGTCGACGATGGCGAAGAACTGGTCGGGATTCTCCGGGGCGATGGCAAAGGCCGCATCGATGAAGAGGAATCCGGTAAGGATGATCAAGTCGCAACCCTTGTCGATCAGGGCCTGGACGTTGGGCTCATAATCAGCCGCATCCGTCGACTCGAGGAAGTCCGACGTGATCGCGTCCGGGAAGTCGGCCTGCGCCCTCAACACGCCGTCCCAAGCTGACTGGTTGAAGCTCCTGTCGTCGATACCGCCGGTGTCAGTGACCTCGCACGCAAAGACCGTGCGACCAGGTGGTGGCGGTGGCAGCGGTGCTGCGGTCGTCCCCGGTGCCGCGGTGGCGGGTGGCGCAGTCGTCCCCGGCGCCTGGGTGGTCGGCGCATCAGTTGATGGTGCCGCGGTCGTGTCGCTCGATGTGTCGCCACACGCTGCTGCGACTAGCAGAAAAGCCAGCAGCAGAGCGAAAAAAGCGCCCTTCTTCCTCATGGGTAGGTCCCTCCTAGTGGAACGATGAAAGTTCAACATTGGTGCCCATATGGGCAACCGCCATCCTACGGACTCGTCGCGGGGTCGTCCAAGTGGGGGAACACCCGAGAACGCGAATTGCCGCTCTAGGTAGTTAGGGACTCCGGGAACCTCATGCTTTGAGGCCGAGAACCCCCATTTGGGCCTGCTTGCCAGCAGCCCGCGCCCGCAGTTGAACTCGCTACGCCTCTTCTTCGGCGAGTTCGAGCTCGGGTGACTTGGGGGTCTCGATCGAGTTGAATGCCAACTTCTCGGCGTCCTCGGCATCGACCTCAACCACCACCGTCGAACCGGCGGGAAACTCCCCGAACAGCACCCTCTCGGAGAGAGCGTCCTCGAGCATGCGCTGGATTGCCCGACGCAGCGGCCTGGCCCCGAGCGCGGGGTCGTAGCCCTTGGTGGCCAACAGCTCCTTGGCGGGCTCGGTGAGCTCCAGGCCGAGGGCCTGGGACTTGAGCTGCTCTCGCACTCGCTCCAGCATCAGGTCGACGATCTGCTTGACCTCGTCCATGGTGAGCTCGTGGAAGACGATGACCTCGTCGATGCGGTTGAGGAACTCGGGTCGGAAGTGCTGCTTCAGGGCGTCGTTGACCTTCTCCTTCATCTTCTCGTAGGACACGTCGTCGCCGTCGTCGGTGAAGCCGATGGCCTTCTTGCGGAGGTCGGCGGTTCCGAGGTTGGAGGTCATGATGATGACGGTGTTCTTGAAATCGACAGTCCGGCCCTGAGCGTCGGTCAAACGGCCGTCCTCAAGGATCTGCAGCAGCGTGTTGAAGACATCGGGGTGGGCCTTCTCGACCTCGTCGAATAGCACGACGGAGAACGGCTTGCGGCGCACCGCCTCTGTGAGCTGGCCACCTTCGTCGTATCCGACGTAACCGGGAGGAGAGCCAACAAGACGGCTCACCGTGTGCTTCTCCATGTACTCGGACATATCGATCTGGATCAGGGAATCTTCGTCCCCGAAGAGGAACTCGGCGAGAGCCTTGGCGGTCTCGGTCTTACCGACACCTGACGGGCCGAGGAAGATGAAGGAGCCTGCGGGGCGCTTGGGGTCCTTGAGGCCAGCTCTAGTGCGACGAATTGCCCGCGAAACTGCAGCTATGCCGTCCTGTTGGCCGATGATCCGCTTGTGGAGCTCATCCTCCATGTTGATGAGTCTCTCGGTCTCCTCCTCGGTGAGCCGGTGTACGGGAATGCCCGTCCACTGCGCCAATACCTCAGCGATCTCCTCCTCGTCGATGACAAGAGAGAGGCCGGCCTCGTCGCCGAGAAGCTCCTGCTCGCGCTGCGCCCTCTCGGCGAGCAGCGAACGCTCCTGGTCACGCACCTGAGCGGCACGCTCGTACTGCTGCGCCTGAACAGCTTCGTCCTTGTCTTCGCGCAGCTTGTCGAGGCGACCGTCGATCTCCTGGATCTCGGGTGGCGACGACTTCTGCTGGATTCGCAAACGCGAGCCGGCCTCGTCGATGAGATCGATGGCCTTGTCCGGCAGGAAACGGTCCGAGATGTAGCGGTCGGCGAAGTTGGCTGCACTGACCAGGGCCTGGTCGGTGAAGCGAACCTTGTGATGGCTCTCGTAGCCGCCACGGAGTCCCTGGAGGATCTCGATGGTGTGGGCGATCGACGGCTCCTCGACCTGGATCGGCTGGAAGCGCCTCTCCAGTGCAGAGTCCTTCTCGAGGTACTTGCGGTATTCCTCGAGCGTTGTGGCGCCGATGGTCTGCAGCTCGCCGCGAGCCAACATCGGCTTGAGGATGGAGGCGGCGTCGATGGCGCCTTCGGCGGCACCGGCGCCGACCAGCGTGTGAATCTCGTCGATGAAGAGGATGATGTCGCCGCGAGTGCGGATCTCCTTCAGCACCTTCTTGAGCCGCTCCTCGAAGTCACCGCGATAGCGAGAGCCTGCGACCAGCGAGCCAAGGTCGAGGGTGTATATCTGCTTGCCCTTGAGGGTGTCCGGTACCTCACCCTTGACGATCAGCTGGGCTAGGCCTTCGACTATGGCGGTCTTGCCAACGCCGGGCTCGCCGATGAGTACAGGGTTGTTCTTGGTGCGACGCGACAGGATCTGCATCACTCGCTCGATCTCGGTATGGCGTCCGATGGTGGGGTCGAGCTTGTTGTCCCTGGCGTATGACGTCAGGTTGCGTCCGAACTGATCGAGCACCGTTGAGCCCGACGGCGCCGACTCGCGGCTTCCTCCGCCACCGGACTGGCTGCCTGACGGTTGGCTTTCGCCGCCCTCGACGCCGGAAAGGAGTTGGATAACGGTTTGGCGCACCTTGTGGAGCTCGGCGCCGAGCTTTACGAGAACCTGGGCAGCAACGCCTTCTCCCTCGCGGATCAGACCCAGCAGGATGTGCTCGGTACCGATGTAGTTGTGACCCAGCTGCAGGGCCTCGCGCAGCGACAGCTCGAGAACCTTCTTGGCCCTTGGCGTGAAGGGGATGTGACCCGTTGGCGCAGATGAGCCCTGTCCGATGATCTCAACGACCTGGGAGCGGACGGCTTCGAGGTTGATGTTCATTCCCTCGAGTGCCCTGGCGGCGACGCCTTCACCTTCATGAATCAGGCCAAGGAGGATGTGCTCAGTACCGATGTAGTTGTGGTTGAGCAGTCGCGCTTCTTCCTGAGCGAGAACCACGACCCTGCGGGCCCGATCTGTGAAGCGTTCGAACATCTAATCGTCCTCTTAGAAGACTAACGGCGCCGGTTGGCGCCAGCACCAAGTATATCCGCCGGCCCCCATTAGTCCTGGGAAGTGGTCCCCCCAGATGACTGGGCCTCTCGTCAGGTGGTTCGGCTAACTGGTGCGCGTGCTTGAGCAACGTTCTTGGAGGCGAGTCTGTTCCCGAGCAATCACCGACCCCGTTCCGATACTCTGCTCTTCATGGAACAGCCCGACCTGCAGTCTCTCGTTCCCGTCGATGGCGTGTGGGACCGCCTCGATCATGTCGAGAGGCGCCTTCATGAGGTCACCGAATCTGATGATGGCTTCCTCACCAAGATCGCCCGCCATGGGCTCGACGCCGGGGGAAAGCGCTATCGCCCGCTGTTGGCTCAGGTCGGTGCCGAACTCGGGCCCAATCCCGACCCCAGGGCAGTCGAGGCTGGGGTAGCTGTCGAACTCGTGCACCAGGGAAGCCTGTATCACGACGACGTCATCGACGAAGCCGATGCCAGACGCGGCAGTCCCTCGATCAATGCCAACTGGTCGAACACCGTCGCCATTCTCTCCGGCGACTTCCTGTTGGCCAGAGCCTCCGAGGTGGCAGCACCCCTGGGCCAGGAGGCGGTCACCCTCATCGCCAAGACCTATGCGACTCTGGTCGAGGGACAGGTTCTCGAGCTACAGCTCTCCGGCGATGTCAACCATGGCCCCGCCGAGTACTTCAGCGTCATCGGCGGTAAGTCGGCAAGCCTCATACGCACCTCTGCTCGCCTTGGAGCCCTCTCTGCCGACGCCGAGGTCGGGACTATCGAGGCCGCCAGCGATTGGGCCTGGGAGATGGGCATGGTGTTTCAGATGACGGATGACGTCCTAGACCTAGTCGCCACCGACGAGTTCCTCGGCAAGCCGGCCGGATCCGACATCGGCGAAGGCACCTACACGCTCCCCGTCATCTACGCCATCGCCGAGTCGTCTGAGGTGCGCTCCATTCTCGGCGGAACTCCTGATGCCGCCGGCATCAAAGAGGTCATCGAGCTCGTTCGCAACGGTGGCTACGTCGACCGGGTCCTCGATGAGTCCAAGGCCCGTCTTGGCGTTTCCGAAGAAGCGATCGACCGCCTACCGCCGGGACCGATGACCGACGTTCTCCGTGGCCTCGGCCGATTCTTGCTCGAGCGCGTCGACGCCGTCAGATAACACAGCGCCGCCGAAGGCGGCGCTCTCTTCTCATTCCGGCCTCATGGCAGGGAAGAGGATCACCTCACGGATCGAGGCCTGATCGGCCAACAACATGATCAGGCGGTCGACACCGATGCCGAGGCCACCGGTCGGTGGCAGCCCGTACTCGAGGGCTTGCAGGTAGTCCTCGTTCACTCCGTGGGCTTCCTCGTCGCCCTTGGCCCGCAGGGCCGCCTGTTGCTCGAAGCGAGACCGCTGCTCGATTGGGTCGTTGAGCTCGGAGTAGGCGTTGGCGATCTCCCAGCCTCCAGCGAAGGCCTCGAAGCGCTGCACGATCCCACCGAGTTCCGGATGGTCTTTGGCGAAGGGTGACAGCGACTTGGGGTAGTCGGTCACAAAGGTCGGTTGCGTCAGATGCTTCTCGACCGTGGCATCGAACACCGCTTCCAGAAGCTTTCCCTCATCCCAGGCGTCGTCGACGTCGACGCCGGCAAACGCCGCGTTCTTCCGCAGTTCCTCAAGCGACGTCCCCAGGGAGAAGCCGGGGCCGGCGTGCTCGGCGATGAGACCGTGGAAGCTGGCCCGGCGCCAGGGTGGCGTCAGGTCGAGGTCCTGACCCTGATAGGTCAGGACCGCGGTGCCCCGAGCCGCGACGGCCGTCTCAGCCACGACGGCCTCGATCGTCTCCATGACATCGTTGTAGTCGGCGAAGGCCTGGTAGGCCTCGAGCATCGTGAACTCCGGGTTGTACTTGGCAGACACTCCCTCGTTTCGAAACACTCGTCCCATCTCGAAGACGCGCTCCATGCCGCCGATGACGAGCTTCTTCAGCGGCAGCTCGAGAGCGATGCGCATGTACATGTCGATATCGAGCGCGTTGTGGTGGGTCAGAAAGGGCTTGGCGATGGCACCAGATGGCTGATGCTCAAGCGCCGGAGTCTCGACCTCGACGAAATCTCTCTTCCAGAACGCCTGGCGCAGACCGCGAACGGCTGCTGAGCGAATGCGGAAGATCTCTCGGGCCTCGTCGCTTCCAATCAGGTCGAGGTAGCGCTGACGGTGACGAGTCTCGACATCGCTCAATCCGTGCCACTTCTCGGGAAGGGACCGCAGCGACTTCGAGAGGAGAGTGAAGTCGGCCACACGAACGCTGAGCTCCCCCTTACGTGTGGTGATCACCTCGCCGCTGGCCCCCAACCAGTCGCCCACGTCGAGCGTGCCGAACTCGGTGAACCGATCACCAAGCTCGGAGGCATCGCCGAATAGCTGGATGTGGCCGGACGAGTCGCGGAGCACCGCGAAGACCAGCTTCCCGATGTCGCGCCAGCCGACAAGGCGGCCGGCAACTGTGACCACTTGTCCGGTGGCTGTCTCCGGCTCCAGGTCGGCGTGGGTGCTTGCGAGTTCGGCAGCAGTTGCAGTTCGCCGGAAACCGCTTGGATACGGATCGATGCCGGCGGCCCGAGTGGCGTCGATCTTGGCGAGGCGCGGGCTTGCCAGGTCGTCGGCCTCGAGAGAGGCCCTATCGCCATAGCGGTTCTCGCTCATGCGGTGTTCAGCTCGTAGATGAGTCGCAGCCCGTCGAGGGTGAGGAATTCATCGATGACCTCTACCAAGCGGCAGTGCGGCACGATGGTAGAGGCCAATCCCCCGGTGGCGACGATGACCGGATCGCCACTGGACTCGGCGACCAGGCGCTCACAGATGCCGTCGACCATCGCGGCGTGTCCGTACAGGAGGCCGGCCTGGATGGCTTCGACGGTGCCCTTGCCGATGACCGAACGCGGTGGGACCAGCTCAACCTCGCGCAGGGCCGCGGTGGCGCCGATCAAGGCATCGTGCGACACCTCGAGGCCTGGGGCGATGACTCCGCCGACGTACTCGCCCCCACCGGAGATCACGTCGAAGTTCGTCGCCGTTCCGAAGTCGACGACGATGCTCGGAGCTCCGTACTTGTCTGCCACCGCAACCGAGTTGGCGATGCGGTCGGCACCAACCTCGCGGGGGTTATCGATGAGGATGGGGATGCCGGTCTTGGTGCCGGGCGCCACCACCACTGTCTGGCCGGCGATCATGTGCTCGGAGAGACGCCGCAAGGCGGTCGTAGCAGCCGGCACCACGCTGGCGATAGCTGCGCCCTGGAGTTGATCGGCGGCAACGCCATCGACATCGAGCAGCCCGCTGAAGAGCAGTCGATACTCGTCGGCACTTCGGTGGTGTTCCGTCGACAGGCGCCAATGATGGGTGAGATCCTCGCCCTCATAGAGGCCCATCACGGTCTGGGTGTTGCCTACGTCGATGGTCAACAGCATCAGCGATCTCCTTCGTACAACGTCGAACGCCTGTCGAGACGGGTGCCCAACTCGGCGGTGCCTCCGAGGAAGTGGCAGTTATCGATGAGACGAGTCGTTCCGACCGTCGCCGCCACCGCCAGGAAGCTATCTCGATCGATCCGCGATGGCCGCACCATGTCGTTGACGTCGGCCACCTCTGCGTAGTGCAGGGTTGTCAGCCGTTCGGCGTCGACCCTCGCGGCAACCGCTGCCTCCAGCACCCCCGGCTCCCGCTCACCGGCCGCGAAGAGCGTCGCTGCATCCTCGAGGCCCTTGGACAGCGACAGCGCCGCAACCCGCTCGTTGACATCGAGGTAGATGTTGCGACTCGACAGCGCCAGGCCGTCCTGCTCTCGGACGATCGAGACGCCAACGACCGCGACGGGAAAGGAGAGGTCCCTGGCCATGCGCCTGACGACGGCTAGCTGTTGGGCGTCCTTGCGTCCGAAGTAGGCGACATCCGGGGCCAACCCGGCGAGGAGCTTGGCGACGACCAGGGCTACTCCCTCGAGGTGCCCCGGCCGCTGGGCGCCTTCCATGGTCAAGGTGAGTGCCTCGACGGTGAGCCTTACCGATGGATGATCCGGGTAGACCCCCTCCGTGTCTGGCACGAAGAGCACGTCGACTCCGACAGACGCCGCCAGCGCCGCATCCTTCTCGATGTCCCGCGGATAGCTGGCGAGGTCGTCGTCGGGGCCGAACTGGAGGGGGTTGACGAAGACGCTGGCGACAACGGTGTCGCACTCGTTACGGGCCCGTTCCATGAGGGCCAAGTGGCCTTCGTGGAGATATCCCATCGTGGCAACGAGGCCCACCTTGCCCTGGCTTCGGGAGCGGACTTCGGCGAAGGTTCCTATCCGCTTCACAGGTCCATCTCCTGGTCTGTCATGTCAGCCAACACCGCAACGAAAGATCTAAAGGCTTCCTCCCACTCCGGCGCATATCGCCGTACGGCCTCGAGTTGCCTGCGCACAGTCCCCACATCGCCCCGAGCGACGGGACCCGTTAGGGCCGATCTCGGGCCCATGGCGAAGGCGTTCTCAACAACCGTTCTCACCAGGGGTCCTGCTGCTTCGAATGGAACACCGGCGGCTATGAACATGTCCTCTGCCATCGTCAAGGCGGCCAGAGGGAAATTGGCGGCCGCAGCGGCGGCTGCGTGATACACCGCCCTCGCCTCGGCGACCACGTCGAACGGGGTGGCGCCAATCGAGGTGGCAATCTCGCGCAGAGCGGCACGCAGGCGATCGCTGCCAGCGTCGACGGCGATCCAGGCACCTTCGAGCCGAGCGGCCCCCAACTCAGGCTCTGGGAGCGACTGCAATGGATGGAACGACCCGACACCGAGTCCGGCAGTGGCCATTGGGTCAAGTACGTCAAGACCGGCGATGCCGCTGAGGTGCACGGCGGAGCCGACATTGGCAACAACTGCTGCCATCGCCTCCGCCACCTCGGCGATGGCATCGTCGCGCACCCCGAGGACAACGAGATCTGCCGGAGGCAGCTCGCTCCCCCAGCCAACGGCAGACGTCGGAAACATCGCGGCCGCAGCGTCGGCGGCCTCTGCGTCGCGAGCAACGACACCCACGATGTCATGCCCGGCGCGTTGCATCGCCAGGGTGACGGACAGACCGGCCCTTCCGGGCCCGACGAGGATGGCGCTACTCATGATGTGTTCGCGTCCGAGGTACGCGACCAGTTGAGCCTAGGACTCAGGCTCGTAGCGCCGCACCTCTTGGTTGGCGACCACCTCGGTGTAGTCGGAGATCCGAATCCCGTTGGGGAGCTTGATCATGGGGCGAACTTCGAGCAGGGGTTCGATGACAAAGCGCCGCGCCAACATCCGCGGGTGCGGGACTCGAAGCCCGGGCTCATCGACAACCAGATCGCCATAGAGGAGAAGGTCGATGTCGAGCGTTCGCGGTGCGGAAGGCGCCGGCCGCACCCTTCCCGCTTCATCTTCAGTAATCGACATGGCCACCAACAGCTCGTCGGCGGGGACAGTCGTCTCGAGGACTACGACCATGTTGAGGTACGGCTCCTGCGGTGGTCCGCCGATGGGAGAAGTCTCGTAGATCGAAGATCGCGCCACGAGATCGCCGAGTCGACCCAATCCCTCTTGGCCGGCCTCCAGATAGGACATGCGGTCTCCCAGATTCGAGCCCAAACCAATGGCCGCTTCTGTCATGGGATCAGCGCCCGACCGACGGGGCCGAGTGGCCTCCCGAGGATCTCCTGAATGACCGATGTGGCGACGATGGGGTCGCTGAGAAGGTCGGCGAAGACGAGGTAGCCGGCGAGAACACCAGCCACCGTGTCATCAACGGTGTCGCGGTGGACGAGTAACACGGTGCCTTCTTTGGCCAGGGCGTCGGACATGACCATGAAGACCTCTTTGGCGTCATCAAGACCCGCGTCGGTGCCCAGCGTTTGGTGGTAGGTGTCGAGTCCGGCCTCCTCGTAGGCCCCGAGGTTGTGGTTGCCATCGAGCAGCGACAGCACGGCAGTGATGCCGGCTTCGGCTAGCCACGCGATTTCCTCGGCGCGTCGGACCCTGCGGTGTTGGAAGCCGTAGCCACCGATCCGCTCCGAGGTTGCGAGAACGCCGTTGATCACCCAGATGAATTCCCTGGGTTCGAGACCTGCCATCACCCAAAAACGATAGCCGACGCCGTACGCGCTGCCTGTAGTCCCATCGCCACGTTGTGCACTCGCAGGACGGCTACCCCCGCTGCGACGGCGAGAGCCACAGTGGCCGCCGTGGCCGGATCCCTATCTGCAGCGACCTCTATTCCCGTCAGCGCCCCCAAGAACCGCTTGCGGGAGGTGCCGAGGGTCACGGTGTAGCCGGTAGCAACTAGGCGATCCAGATTGGCCAACAGTTCGACGTTGTGGCGGACCGACTTTCCGAAGCCGATACCAGGATCGATGGAGATCTTCGAGGGATCAACACCGGCCTCCTCGGCGATCCGAGCACGATCGACCAAATAGGCAGTCACCTCTTCGACAACATCGGTGTACTGAGGGTCTTCCTGCATTGTGCGCGGAGTGCCCTGCATGTGCATCAGCACCAGACCGACTCCGCCGGCGGCGGCAACGTCGGCCATCGCCGGATCACTCAGGGAGGTCACGTCGTTGATGACCTCGGCGCCAACGGTGATGGCCGCGGCGGCGACCTCCGCCTTTGACGTGTCAATCGAGACGGGGCCGGCCTCGGCCAGTCGAGCAACGACCGGTTGGACTCTCTCGAGCTCTTCGTCCGCGGTGACCGCGCTCGCCCCCGGCCGGGTTGACTCTCCACCGACATCCACAAGATCTGCGCCCTCAGCGAAGAGGGTCAGGCCATGGGCGATCGCGGCGGGGCTGTCGTCGAAGAGGCCGCCATCAGAGAAGGAGTCCGGCGTCACGTTGACGACACCCATGATCGCGGCTTGCCCCAACAGCGGTATCTCCGTCGTGCGCAAGGGCCACGACTCCGGTCGGTCGGCGAATATCAGCTGGCCTCAGTACTCGCCGCGGCCATGCCGTCTGGAGGTGACGCAGCGAGCGGAACCCGGATGCGACCGCTGCCATCGACATCGTGCTCCCAGGTTGGCACATCGTGGAGGATCTTCTCGATCTCGTTGGCATCGAGTGTCTCCTTGTCAATGAGCTCGGCGGCGATGCGGTCGAGGGCATCGCGGTGGACGGTGAGGATGCTGCGTGCCTCTTCGTGAGCCTGGTTGATGAGGAAACGCACCTCGTCGTCGATACGGGATGCGACGTCGTCTGAGTAATCCTGACGTTGGCCGTAGTCACGCCCCAAGAAGACTTCTGCGTCAGGCGTGCCATAACGGCGCGGGCCGAGGGTGTCACTCATGCCGTACTCCATCACCATCTTGCGAGCAAGGTTGGTGGCTTGCTCGATGTCGTTGGAGGCGCCGGTTGACGGATCACCGAAGGTGAGCTCCTCGGCAGTGCGGCCCCCGAGCAACATGGCCAGCTTGTCGACCAGCTCGCTGCGACGGGCATAGTTCTTGTCTTCCTCGGGCAGGGCAAGCGTGTAACCGCCGGCGCGCCCCCTAGGAATGATCGTCACCTTGTGGATGGGATCCGACATGGGAAGGGCGTATCCGACAAGGGCGTGACCGCCCTCGTGGTAGGCGGTGAGCTCCTTGTCTTCGTCCGTCATGACGCGACTCTTGCGCTCGGGACCGGCGATGACCCTTTCGATGGCCTCGTCGAGTTCCTCCATATCGATCTGATCCTTGCCCCGCCTCGCTGCTAGCAGCGCGCCTTCGTTGATGAGGTTGGCAAGGTCGGCTCCCGTGAACCCAGGTGTCTGGCGAGCCAGCACCTTCAGATCGATGTCCTGCCCGAACGGCTTGCCCTTGGCGTGCACTTCGAGAACCTGTTCGCGGCCCTTGAGGTCGGGTCGGTCAACCACCACCTGGCGGTCGAAACGGCCGGGACGCAGCAGCGCCGGGTCGAGGATGTCGGGTCGGTTGGTAGCGGCGATGAGGATGACGCCCTTGTTCTGATCGAAGCCGTCCATCTCGACAAGCAACTGATTGAGCGTCTGCTCGCGCTCGTCATGACCACCGCCGAGACCGGCGCCGCGATGGCGCCCTACCGCATCGATCTCGTCAACGAAGATGATGGCAGGCGCCGCGGTCTTCGCCTGCTCGAACAGGTCGCGGACCCTCGAGGCACCAACGCCGACGAACATCTCAACAAAGTCGGAGCCCGAGATCGTGAAGAAGGGCACCCCGGCTTCCCCAGCCACGGCGCGAGCAAGCAAGGTCTTGCCGGTTCCCGGGGGTCCGAATAACAGGACGCCCTTAGGGATCTTGGCACCGATGGCGCGGAACTTCTGCGGAGATGCAAGGAAGTCCTTGATCTCCTCGAGCTCCTCGACCGCCTCATCGAGACCTGCAACATCCTTGAAGGTGACCTTTGGCTGGTCACGGCTCACCTGCTTGGCCTTGGCCTTACCGAAAGACATCACCCGATTGCCGCCGCCCTGCATCCGGAACAAGAAGAACACGATCAGTCCCACCATGAGAAGCAGCGGACCGAAATTGAAAAGGAAGCTCTGCAGGAAGGAGGTGTTCTCGGCATCGATCTCGGTTTCGACTCCGGCATCGAGGAGTATCGTCGTCAGCTCGTCCTCGTACTCCTCGGGATATGAGGTCTTGAAACGAGAGTCGCTGTCAGCAGGGGCGCCTCCGGTGGTGAATTCGCCAACAACCACGTTCGAGCGCTGCTTGAGCTGCACCGATGCCACCGCGCCGGACTCGATCTTGTCCTGCAGCTCGTTGAGGCTGAGCACCTCGGGCGCAGATGCCGAGCCGACGACCGCGTTGAAGATCATGAGGACGACGGCGCCCGCAACGAGATATAGAAGTATTTGTCTGGCCGTTCGGCTCATCTAGATGCCCTCGCTAGCGCAACATGGTACGCCTGTCGTGACTGCTATGCGCTGTGAATACTCATCGGCACAACCCGTCCCCAGCGTTAGGAAAGGGCATGTTCCTCAAGTACCGCTATGTAGGGAAGGTTTCGCAGCCTGCCGAAGTGATCTAGCCCGTAGCCGACGACGAAGTCGGGCGGTATGGAAAATCCTGCATACTTGACATCCAGTGGAACCTGCTGCAGGCCCTCCTTGATGAGAACTGCAGCCAGCTCCAGCGAGGCTGGTTGCCGCACGGTCAGGTTCTCAATCAGGTAGCTGAGCGTCAGCCCGGAGTCGATGATGTCCTCTACCAGGATCACGTGCCTCCCCTCGATCTCGGAGTCGAGGTCCTTGAGGATGCGGACAACGCCGGAGCTCTTCGTCGAGTCCCCATAGGAAGAGACTGCCATGAAGTCCATCTCAACGGGGAGGTCGATGTGGCGAGCGAGATCGGCCAGAACCATGAACGCTCCCTTGAGCACCCCAACGAGGATGGGGGATTCGCCCGCATAGTCAGCGGTGATCTTGGCGCCCATCTCTGCCAGCCTGGCGTCGATCTCCTCGGCGGTAACCAACGTCTTAGCGATGTTCACTGCTCCTCCAATCTGGCCACCAGGGTCACAGCATCCGAACGCCGGCGCGTCGACCCGCGTACTCCAACCACCCAGGCGATTGTGCCACCCACCTCGACCACGGGCCAGTGCTGACGCAGCCTGGGAGGCACGCCGGCCTCGGCCAGAACCGTTATCACCTTCTTGTGACCAGGGCAGATGTCGATGAGATCGCCGGACACAGCGGGTCGCAACACGAGTGGCGCCGCGGCGTCGAGCACGATCACGCTGGGGCCGACGGGACGCCACGCCGGTCGGCCTACCTCGGCGATGAGCGTCCCCGCCCAGAAACTCGTCTCTCCCGGCACCGCGAGCTCAATGGGCTGAGGTGCCTCGTAGGGCAGCGATGCCAGCACCACCCACGGACCCTCGCGTTCGACCTGCAGCGGACCGCCGATGGTGGTGCTGGCTCCCGACGCTGCCGCTATGACGGCCCCCACCTCGGCGGCGTCACCGGCGTAGGCGCCTCTTGCCAGGCGGATCGCTCTGCGGGCGATCCTGGACGCCACGGCGATCGGAGCGGTCAGCAGTGCTGCGGCCGGCACCTTGACGACACTGGGGGTGCTCACGAGGGGGACCGCCGCCGCTCGCTTCTCCAGGACCTCGTCGTCGGCAGCCGCCAACTCAGCCGTTCGCGAAAGCGCAGCAGTCAGCTCGGGATTGAAGCGCTCCCGGAGCA
Source organism: Acidimicrobiia bacterium (assembly GCA_036446035.1). GTDB lineage: Bacteria > Actinomycetota > Acidimicrobiia > Spongiisociales > JAOTWH01 > CAXMQS01. Next base: position 16,635 of record JAZFSG010000088.1, read on the forward strand.
GGGGAAGCACATCGTGCCGGAGCTGGTTGCGACGAGGCTCGATCGATTCGTTGGCGGGATCATCCATGTAGGGAATAGCGAGGGCGTCGGCGGCAGCCCTCACGGTCTCTCTACTCAACGAGAGCAGGGGGCGAGCCCAGGGTCCGCGGCGGCGGGGAATCCCAGCCAATCCGGCGGCGCCTGCCCCCCGGATCACATTGCCGAGCACCGTCTCTGCCTGGTCATCGGCGGTGTGTCCGGAGACAAGGACCTCGCCCGGCTTCAGCGATTCCTCGAGCGCCGCGTGGCGCACTGATCTGGCCTGACCCTCGGGAGATGGGCCCGGAGGGACTACGACCGCCACCTCGTCTAGCTCGATTTCGAGGTAGGCGGCGATATCCCTGGCGGCCGCGGCTAGAGCAGAGCTCTCGGCAAAGCCGTGATCGACGAAAACCGCTCGCAGGTCGCTGCCGGCATCGCGGGCCGCCCAGGCGCACACCGCACTGTCTGCTCCGCCGCTCAGCGCGACGACGAGTGGCCCCGGAGGCACCGCGGCCGCCTCGCGCACGGCGTCGACGGGGTCCGTCAGCTCACCCGTGTCAGCCACCGCTGCGGCTCCTTGATCTCGTCGAGGTTCGGGAGCATCTCGGGAGACTCCCAAACCCGATCGAGCGCTCTCCAGCCGGCTTCCTTCTCCACTCCCAGAACGAAGCGCTCGCCCAGCTCGTACTGCTGGAACTTCATCTCCAAGCCGACGAGGCGAAAGAAGGTCTTGGTACGGGGGTCCTGGCGCCGGGCTCGCAGCGCCTGCGACATCCGCCGCGCCGCCGGAATCTCTCTTGCTCCGATGCGATCCATGATGACGTGGCCGTGGCCCTCGAGCAGGGACATCAGCGCCTGAATCCGATCGAGGTTCGCTCGCTGGTCGTCGGATGCCAGCAGACCCATCAGGCCCGCTTCGGTAACCATCGGTTCGCCCGCGGCCGCCGCCTGGCGCATCTCGGCGGCGGCCTTCGCCATACGCCCCGGCTCGGGAGTTGCCGAATCCATCATGTCGCTCACGAGGCCGAAGAAGTACTCGCGCATCCAGGGCACTCCCTGAAACTGCAGCCGATGGGCGCACTCGTGCAGGGCCACCCAGAACCGGAACTGGGCGGGGCGGAACTCATGTAGCCGCTCGATCGCCAGCAGGTTGGCCCCAACGAGATAGACGACGTCCCCAGCCTCCCCGTCCTTAGTCGGAAGGACCATCTCGTATTGGCCAAGCACTCGTTTCGATAGCAGGCCGAGAAGGGCTCCCATCTCCACGGCGATCAAGCGGCCGGCTACCGCCTTGCCGACGCCTCCGGCCCGCTCGGAGATCTTGCGCTCTGCCGGCTCCAACAGCTTGGCGAATACCTCGATGTTGGCCTCCGCCCATTGGCGGCGGGTAACGACCCTGACCTCGGGTTCGCTCGGACCGACCAGCCCGGTCTCCTCCTCGACGAGTCCTGCCGCCCGCTCGACGAGCGCCGGGGCCTGGCGCTCCAACAACGAGAAGTGATAGGTGTCTTCGAGTGGGTACGTGCCGGCGAGGCGAGCCGCGACCCGAGCGGCGGTCGGCCAGCGAACGGCGCTCATTCTTTGACGCGGTAACGGCCTCGAACGCCGAAGCCATAGCGCCCGATGACCAGGAGCGTGATGATCACGCTGATGACGAGTGCCGTCGGAACCAGGAACCTGAAGGTCCACGCGGCGTCCTCGAGATCTGCGGCCCGAGCTTCGGTGTCGATCTCAACGACGGCTCGAGGGTGTTCTTCCTCTGGCAGCTCGAAGACGGGCTCCTGCGCAGAAGCTGTGGCGACGTGGCCCGAGACAGCCGGAATCGTCAGGAAGCAGACCGAGATGATCGACAGAGCGGCGATTGGCTTGAGGTTCACGAGATGAGAGTAGCGGTGAGGGCTTGCACTCTCACGGCCCCGCAACAGCAAACACCGCCCTGCAAGGGGCGGTGTTCTAGTGGGCCTAGGCCTCGGGAACTACCCGGCCGCGGAGCCGCGGTACTTGAACGGGTGCGTGGGCGAAACAGAACTCGCGCTTGTTGTATCGGGACAAGACCGTTTCGCAGTCGGCCTGGATACAGACTCGGCGCTCGTCGGTCGCCTTGGGCGCCCGTAGGCGACCCTTGATTCGGTTTCCTCTCAGAACTCTTTCTGCCATTGGATTCCTTTCAAGCGCCGAAACCCCTAGTCGTCGGCGCCGTGCTCCTCTAAGAACGCACGAAGGCGTCCAATTAGTTCCGGCGGAGCGGAATCTTGTGATTTGCGCCTAACTACCTGCTTGAACTCGGCCTCGAAATCGAACTTCGAGCAGCAGGGGGGGCACTTCTTGAGGTGTCGTTTCACCTTCCAATAGCGGAAGCGAGACATCTCGTTGTCGAGGTACAGGTAGACCTGTTCGGTCGCGTCCGTGCAAGCTTGCTTGGATTGACTTGTCACATCTTTTCCCCGGTGAGTCCTCTTTCGCTTGCAAAGTCCCACAACCTCTTTTGCAGGGCTTTTCTTCCCCGATGCAGGCGCGACATGACGGTGCCGATCGGAACGTCCAGCATCTCGGCGATCTCCTTGTACGAGAAGCCTTCGACATCGGCTAAGAGAACCGGCAGCCGGAAGTGCTCTGGCAAGGCCTCGAGAGCTGCCTTGACGTCGGTGTCGACGATGGACTCCAACACCTCGGTCTCGGCGCTTTCGCTGGCGGACGATGTGCCCGACTCACCCATCCGCTTGTAGAGGTAGAAGTCCTCGAGCTCACCGAGCTCCACCTCGTTGGGGCGACGCTGTGCCTTGCGGTACTTGTTTATGTAGGTGTTGGTGAGGATTCGATACAGCCAGGCCTTGAGGTTGGTTCCGGCGGTGAAGGTGTGATAGGCCCGGTAGGCCTTGAGGAAGGTTTCCTGGAGAACGTCCTCGGCGTCGGCGGGGTTGCGAGTCATGCGCAACGCAGCCGAATACAGCTGCGGGGCATATTGCATGGCGTCGGCTTCGAAGTCTGCCTGATCTGCCAGGTGAACCACTCCAATCAGAACCTCTGTCAACTGTAGCAACGGCCTCAAGCCCAAAAAGGGTCCCCGCAACAGGGTCCTCTAGAAGGCCCGAAGTACCATTTCCCCTGCGCCGGGGTAGCTCAGTCGGTAGAGCATCTCATTCGTAATGAGAAGGTCAGGGGTTCGATTCCCCTCCCCGGCTCCCCAAGCTTCAGTCTGCTGCTACCCCTCGAGCGGGCGGGCCAGCTCGACCAGACGGTGGTCGGAGGTGAACAGCTTGCGCACCAGGGCGAAGGCGACAACGGCGGTTGTCGTGGCGGTGGCGCCGAGGATCAGGTACATCACGGCGGCCTGGACTCGCACCGCGTCGACGGGGTCCACGCCGGCGAGGATGAGCCCGGTCATGGCTCCCGGCAGCGAGATGAGGCCAACGGCCTTGACGCCTTCGATTCGGGGGATGAGAGCCGTTCGAATTGAGCTCCTCAGGTAGGGACGGGCCGCGTCCAGCGACGGCAGCCCCAGAGCGAGACGCGCTTCCACCTCGAGTCGCTTGTCTCGCAGCTCCTCCACGAGCCTTCGAGAGACAAGAACTGCGGCGATCATCGAGTTGCCGACCAGCATCCCCGAAAGAGGGACGAGCGCCCTCGCCTCTAGTGGGAAGATCCCGAAGCCGAACAGCACGCCGTGAGTAACCGCCGCCGCCGCCGCCAGAGCCACCACGGCGATGCCCCTGATGCCGGGGGCTTCTGGAGCCCGGCGCCCGACAGTATCGGCAGCAATGGCGATCATCACGACGATCCACAACCACGACCAGAACAACGGGGTCTCTGGGTCGATGATGAGGCCGAGTGCGAAGCCGACTGCCAGCAGTTGCACGAGACCTCGTAGGGCTGCCCACAGCATCGAGCGCTCGATGCCGAGACGTTGTGCCAGCGACAGGCCGAGCGCGACCAGCACCAGCACGAAGGAGACTGCCAGCCCGATGTATGAGACATCACCCGGCATCGAGGAACTCCTGCACCTTGCCGTTGGCATCGGCCAGGCCGGTGGTCGGCCCGCTGAACTCGACTGCCCCGTCAAGGATGACCAAGAGGTAGTCGGCCAGCCGCTGCGCCTGCGCCAGATCGTGCGTCACCCACAGCACCGCCATCTCCTCGGTGGCGATCTGGCGAGCCGTCTGCTCGAGACGGGTCTTGGGGGCCGCGTCGAGGGAAGATGTCGCCTCGTCGAACAGCACCACCTCAGGATCTGCGATCAGTGTCCTGGCAACACAGGCCCGCTGGGCTTCGCCACCCGACAGGTCGTCGGCAGTTCTGTCAAGGAACGCCGCGTCAAGTTCCGTGCGCTCTAGCGCATGCTCCAATTGTGCCTGACCGGCGCCTGGCGCTGCTACCAGGAGGTTGTCGCGGACCGTTCCCGGGAAGAGGGTGGGACGCTGGAAAACCATTCCGGCGCGTCGCCGCAGCTCCAAGGGGTCCATGGCGGCGACGTCGGCGCCCCTGAAGCGCACTGTGCCACTTGCAGGGACCTCGAGGCGATTGCACAGACGCAGCAGCGTCGTCTTGCCGGATCCCGATGGTCCAACGATGCCGGTGACACCTGCTCGGGGGACAGAGGCCGTGACACCATTCAGGATCGTGGTCCCATTGCGAGAGACGATGACGTTCTCGAAGTCGTAGAGCGCGGAGGGCTGTCGGCTGTCGGCTGTGGGCTCTGGGCTCTGACTGGTCACAGCTCAAAGCTCATAGCTCAAAGCTCATAGCTCAACTCCTAGGTACGTCGCTCCAGGGGAGGTCTTTGTCAACGCGGGGCTCGCCGGGAAGGCCGAGAACGCGCTCACTGAGGATGTTCTTCATGATCTCGGAGGTTCCGCCCTCGATGGAGTTGGCGCGGGCTCGCACGAAGCTCTTGCGGACGTCCCGCTCGCCCGAGATGTCCCCTGGCATCGCTATCTCGTATGAGTCATACAGCATGCCGGCAGGACCCATGAGATCCATGGCGTGCTCGTAGATGCGCTTATTGAGCTCGGCGTAGACCAGCTTTGCCACCGATCCCTCGGGACCCGGGGTGCCCTTCTCCCGCAGTTGCGCTGCGCGGATGTTGGTCAGTCGAGCCGCCTCCGCCTCAGACCACAGCCGCATCAGCTTGTCCCTCGCCGCGTCGTCACCGGGATTCTCATTCCACAGAGCAACGGCTTCGCCGATAGGTCCCGACCCCCTCGGCAGCACGTTGCCGCCGATGGCAACCCGCTCATGCATCAGGGTGGTGAGGGAGATCCGCCAGCCCTCGCCGACTTCGCCGAGGCGATCTGCGTCAGGGATCGGCGTGTCGGTGAAATAGACCTCGCTGAACTCCGCTTCGCCGGTTGCCTGGCGCAGTGGCCGCACGTCGACGCCCTCCGCAGCCATATCGACGATGAAGTAGGTCATGCCGGCGTGCTTCGGTAGCCCCGGGTCATGACGAGCAACCAGCATCCCCCACTTGGCGACGTGGGCCATGGTGGTCCATACCTTCTGGCCATTGATCACCCACTGCTCACCGTCGCGGACCGCGCGAGTCGCCAGGCCGGCAACGTCGGAACCGGCTCCCGGCTCGCTGAATAGCTGGCACCACACCTCTTCTCCTGTGAACAGGGGGCGAAGCCAGCGAGCCCGCTGCTCGTCCGTCCCGTGGACCATGACCGTTGGGGCACCCATGCCGTACCCGATGATGTTGTATGTGGCGGGGTGAGGGGCACCGGCGTCGGTGAGGCGATGGTTGATCTGCATCTGGTGGCCGGGACCGACGCCTAGACCGCCGAGACCCTCGGGGAAGTCCACCCAGCCGAGACCGAGATCGAACTGAGCACCGAAGAACTCGACGCGGTCACCCTTGGGGTCGTGCTCGGTCAGCAACTTGTCGAGGCGCTCGGCGACCAACGCGGCTTCGGCGGTTGTTGACATGGCAAGAAAGCTACTAGCCGGGAGTCCACAGCCCCTAGCCGTGGGTGCGTGGCTGGTCCTCGGTGTCATTCGTCGCGGAGCGACCGTCGACTCCCTTCCCTTCGGGGCACCTCCCCCGCCAGCGGGGGAGGATGCTCAGAGCTTCCTGTTGATCGCTTCGTCTCGCAGCCGGTCAAGTGCTTCGCTCATCCACAACCGCCAGTCCTCGATCATCGGCCATGAGGCCTGGAGTGGGTGGCCGGGGTAGTTGCCGGGCAGCAGCGGCTCTCCGATCTCGACACGCACCGGGCGGCGCTCGATGCGGCGCGCCCCCCTGCCGTAGGCGTCCTGGGTCCCCCAGATGGCAACCGGAACCAACGGCACTCCTGTGCGCAGCGCCAGCCAGGCGGCCCCTCTCTTGGGGACCACCTCGCCCCAGGTCCAGACCCTTTTGCCCTCGGGGAAGATGCCGACAGCTCCCCCTCTCCGGAGGTAACTGTCGGCCGTTCTCAAGGCCACGAGCTGCACGCTGACTCGGGATAGCGGAATCGCACCGAATCCGGTGATCAGCTTGTCGAACCATCCAACATTGCCATAGATCTCGTCGACAGCGAGATAGCGCACAGGTCCCATCGCTTTGCCGACGAAGACGGGGTCGAGATGAGAGAAGTGGTTGGCGGCTACAACGAATGGTGCCTCGGGCACCCGTCCGGAGACCTCGAGGTCCCACAGGAAGCGAAAGGCGGCGTCCGACCGACCGCGGACGGTCTCCCAGACGGCGAACCCAGCGCGGCTGAAGCCGTCCCTAGGTCTCGGCACCGAGATCCGCAAAGAGAGAGGCGAACGCAAGTTGCGGCCGCTGATTGGCCTCGAGCACCTCGAAGGTCTCGAGGATTCGCTCGGCACGACGGACTGCGGCTGGCGGTGCACACACCGTCAAGGCTGCAGGAGGAAGATCACGGTTGCGCACCGGGGCGCCGAGTTGGGCCGCAGCGACATCTCGATAGAACGACAGCAGGATCTCCAGTCCGGTCTCGTGCAACGAAGACGACGCGCGACGGAGTTCTCTTTCGTGGCGCTCGGCGGCGGCGGAGCTGTCTGGAGCTACCTCGGCCTGAGCTGCATGACGCTCCTTTAGAGCCTCGAGAAGAGGGTTGGCTGCCTCGACGACCTCGGCGGCCAAGCGATAGGCATCGCCGGGTGCTGCGGACAGCCGCAGGGGAACGCCGAGCCAGGCGCGTCGAAAGGAGGCCACCTCTGGCTGGGTCGCCAGTGCCAGAGCAAGGCCGGGACGGCCTCCCGAGATGCGGGCGGCCTTCTCGGCCTGGTCGGCGGGTATGCCCCGGTTGACGAGGGCTGCTTCTATCTCATCCTCCGTGACTCTGCCGAAGACAACTGTGCGACACCGACTGGCGACCGTGGCCGGAAACGCATCTTCGGACTCGGCTACGAGCACGAAAACGGTCGAAGGCTGGGGCTCTTCGAGTGTCTTGAGTAGCGCGTTGGCGGACTCGTCGTTCATGAGACCAGCCTCGGGGATGAGGAACACCTGCCGGGCTCCCTCGACAGGGGCCAGCGAGGCCAGCGTCACCGCCGATCTTGCCCGCTCGACCGTCAGCGCGGTGCGGCCGTCGGGCTCGACGACTACCGCGTCGGGATGGACGCCCGCGATGGCACGCCTCGTGCACTCCGGGTCATCGGCACAAAGCAGAGCGGCAGCGAATCCGCGCGCCACCGTTGCCTTGCCAACATTCGCCGGGCCGACGAAGAGATAGGCGTGGACGGGGTTGGCGACATCGGACAGAAGCAGATCGACAGCGGACCGGTGACCGATGATGTCGTCGATCATCGTGTCACGCCCTCATAAGCCGTGGCGACTACATCCTCGATGTCGGAGCCGGCGTCGACGATGACGAAACGCTCCGGCTCGGCGGCGGCCAGCTTGTCATACGCCGCGACGACAGCTCGATGGAACTCGATGGCCTCGGCGCCGATCCGATCCTCGTCCTGCTGGCGGCGCAAGCCCTCCGAGGCGTCGATGCGGAGCAAGACCACCTTGTCCGGCCACACTCCTCCAAGCCCCGCCTCGTTGACCATCCGGACCTTGTCTACTCCCAGATCGCGCCCAGCGCCTTGGTACGCCAGCGATGAGTACACCGAGCGGTCACCGACCACCCAGGCTCCCCTTGCCAAGGCCGGTTGGATCACCTCGGCAGCTAGTTGGGCCCTGGCCGCCGAGAACAGCAGGGCCTCGGTCCAGGCGGAGACCGTGCCCGAAGGGTCCAACAGAACCCCCCTGATCCCCTCACCGGCTGCGGTACCCCCAGGCTCGCGAACCTCGACGACGTCGAGCCCCTCAGCGACCAGCCTGGCGGCGAGGAGCTCTCGTATCGTGCTCTTACCGGCACCCTCCGGCCCCTCGAGGACTACGTATCGAGGCTTCATTCGTCCTCTTCCTCATCTTGCCGCAGCCTGCTGAAGGCCTTGCCTGCGGCCTCGATCGACTCTATGGCCTCTGGGGAAGGCGTTGGGTGGGCAAAAGCCGCTCGGACGCTCCACAGCATTCCACTCCCCGCGATCACGACGACGATCGCACCTCCCAAAAGGACGACCCTGGATGGATTATTCAGCGGGGGCCCGAAACGATCGCCAAGGAGGCCCTCCAGGTTGGTTGCGACCAACATCGAGACGAGGAGGCCAACCCGCATGAGGGAGAACAGCGCGGCGAAGGTCCTCCCCCGAACCTCGTCCGAGGTCTGCTCGTGGAGGTGGGTGAAGCCAAGCACATAAGACGCTCCAGCACCGAAGCCCATCACTGAGAGCCACCCCATGCCGCCGGCAACAGTTTGCACGAGAGAGGCAGCACCCAGGCCAACGCCCGTGATCAGCAACGCCACCCCGAAGGTGACGTCCCGGCGCCAGAACCTGTGGCCATAGATGGTCAGAGAGATCATGCCAAGCGCCGCCCCGGTGCCGAGGGCGAACAAGAGAGCGAAGAATCCAGAGGCGTCGGCGTTGAGAGTGTCCTCGGCGAAACCCTTGCCGAGGACGATGAGCATCCCGCCACCGAACAGGGCAAGAGACATGCCGAGGATGACACCGCGCACCGAAGCCGTCGTGGCCACGAACTTGATGCCCTCCCAGAAGTCCCGCAACGGCGCCCGCCAGTCGAAGCGGGAGCTGCGCCGCCTGCTCGCGGCAACTTGCTGGCTCGGGATGGCGATGGTTAGCACGATGAGTGCCGAGAGTATGAACGTCAGCGAGTCGAGACCGAAGAGCACCGCCTCCGTTGTCTCAGGGAACACGGTGAGGAACGAAAACGTGGGAAGGAGGCCGAGGCCCCAAGCCAAGCCAGCGCCAAGAGGGAAGGTTCCGTAGGCAGCCGTCAGCGTCAACGAGTTGGCTGCCAGCAGGTTGTCATGACCGACCAGCTCCGGCAGCACCGCTGCTCGAGCCGGTTGACCAAGCAGGGTGAGCATCTCGAGCACGACCGAGACAACGAAGAGCTCGACCAGGTTGTCGGCGAAGGCGAGAGCCAGCACGAGAATGCCTCGGCCCATGTCCGCGGTGAAGATGAGCAGCTTGCGATTGATCCGATCGGCAAGGACTCCACCGATGGCGCCACCGACGAGGCCCGGAATGACCCTGGCGGCCAGCACGACGATGATGCCCTGGCTGCCGGCGATGACGTCGGCGAGGGAGATCTGAGCAAAGAGAGCCGCCCAGTCACCGGTCGAAGAGATGAAGCCCGCCCAGAACAGCCGCGAGAACGGCCCAGAGGTTATGAGCTGCCTGCTCGATCGGGATTCCTGCATCGCCAGACCCTACCCCCGAGCGATTGTCAGCTATCGGAGTCTGCGGACCGTGCTGAGGCCTTTTCGGCTGATTCCTTGGTCTTGGCGGGCGCCTTCTTCGCAGCCGGCTTCTTGGCGGGTGCCTTCCTCTTGGCCGGGGGCTTCTTGGCTGGGGGCTTCTTAGCTGGGGGCTTCTTAGCCGCCGGCTTCTTGGCCGGCGCCTTCTTCTTGGGGGGGGCTTTGGGGTTCGCTGGACCCTTGGAACGCCTCTCCGCCAGCAGCTCCGATGCTCGGTCGACGTCGATACGCTCGGGGCTATCGCCCGTTCGCAACGACGCATTTGTCTCGCCATCGGTGACGTAAGGGCCGAACCTGCCCTCCTTGACGATCATGTTCTTGCCGGTCGAAGGATCGGGGCCGAGTTCCTTGAGCGGCGGTCGAGCGCCCCGTCGCCGTTTGGGTTGGGCGAAGATCTCCTGAGCCTCGGCCAGCGTCACTGAGAAGATCTGCTCTTCAGTCTCGAGAGAGCGGCTGTCGCCGACCTTCTTGAGATATGGCCCGTAGCGTCCGTTCTGCGCGGTGATCTCTTCGCCGTCCTCGGGATCGATGCCAACGACTCTGGGCAGAGACAGCAACTCTTGGGCCTGCTCGAAGGTAATCCTCTCGGGAGTCATGGTCTTGAAGAGGGATGCAGTCTTCGGCTTCTCCTTGGAGTCCGGATCGAGCTCTCCAAGCTGTATGTATGGACCGAACCGGCCCGCCTTCACGAAGACCCTCAGGCCGGTCGCGGGATCCTTACCGAGCTCTCGATCATTGCTCGGCGCCTCCAGGAACTCGGTTGCCCGTTCGATGGTTAGCTCGTCGGGAGCGATGTCATCTGGGATCGACGCCGTGTCCTCACCCCTCTGGACGTATGGCCCGTAGCGGCCAACCCGGGCCAAGATCTCTCGTCCCGCAGCGTCTTTGCCGAGGGGAATCGAGTTGACCGCCCTGGCGTCGATCTCCTCGAGGTTGAGGTTGACCATCTCAGCCAACCCGGGAACTCCGTTCCCGAAGTAGAAGCGACGCAGCCACGGCACGGATTCTTCGGTGCCGTTGGCGATGCTGTCGAGCTCGTCTTCCATGTTGGCCGTGAACCGATAGTCGACGAGCGTCGGAAAGTGCTGCTCGAGGAGGGTGACCGTGGCGAAGGCAGTGAAGGAGGGCACCAGGGCGGCGCCCTTCTTCCAGGCATAGCCGCGGTCCTGGATGGTCGAGATGATGCTGGCATATGTGGAAGGCCTGCCGATGCCGAGTTCCTCCAGGCGCTCGACGAGTGAAGCCTCCGTATAGCGGGCTGGCGGCTTCGTCTCGTGGCCCTTGACGTCGACCTGCAGTGCCTTGAGCGCGTCACCTTCGACCAGCGCCGGCAGCGGCCGTTCCTCGTCGGGTGCCTGATTGTCATAGACGGCAAGGAAGCCGGGGAATCCGATGATTCTCCCCGACGCCGCGAAAGTCGTGTCCTTCGAGCCGGCAGCTGCGCCCAATCGCACCTGGACGCTCTCGCCAGAGGCGTCCTGCATCTCGGAGGCCAGAGTCCGCTGCCAGATCAGCTCATAGAGGCGGGACTGATCCCCGTCGGCGACTTGCCCAGCGACCTCCTTGGGGTCGCGGAACTTGTCGCCGGCAGGACGGATGGCCTCGTGGGCCTCCTGGGCGTTCTTCACCTTCTTGCTCCACACCCGTGGCTTGTCTGGGACGTAATCGGCCCCAAACCGGGACGTGATCTCGCGGCGAGCCGAGGCGATAGCGGCTCCGGAAAGCGCGATGCTGTCGGTTCGCATGTAGGTGATGTAGCCCTGCTCATAGAGGCGTTGCGCCGTGCGCATGGTGCGGGCAGCCGAGAAGCGGAGCTTGCGACCGGCCTCCTGCTGCAGCGTCGAGGTGCGGAACGGCGGGTTGGGCTTGCGCCGCCACGGCTTGCGCTCAACAGAGCGAATGGCGAAGTCTGCGTTGTCAAGATCCGAGGCGAGAGCGCGGGCAGCAGCCTCATCAAGGCGAATGACCTCATCAGATTTCATCTCACCATTGGCGCCGAAGTCCTTCCCGCTTGCGATCCGCTTGTCGTCGATGGCGATGAGAGTCGCCGCGAATCCTCCTCCCTGGCCGTCGGCTCGGGCGAACTCGCCTTCGAGGTCCCAGTAGCCGGCCGCGACGAACGCCATTCGCTCGCGTTCACGCTCCACCAGGATGCGAGTGGCCGGACTCTGCACCCTGCCGGCAGACAGCCGCGGCTTTACCTTCTTCCACAACACCGGTGACACCTCGTAACCGAAGAGCCGGTCGAGGATGCGCCGTGCCTCCTGCGCGTCGACGAGGCGCCGATCGACCTCCCGCGGATTCTCCAAAGCCTCGTTGATGGCCGCCGGCGTGATCTCGTGGAAGACCATTCGCTTGACCTCGACCTTGGGCTTGAGCACCTCGAGAAGGTGCCAGGCGATGCTCTCCCCTTCGCGGTCCTCATCAGTCGCCAGGTAGAGAGTGTCTACGCCCTTCAGCAGATCCTTGAGGACCTTGACCTGCTTCTTCTTCTCCGCAGGGACGATGTAGAGGGTTTCGAAGTCGTTGTCGACGTCGACCCCAAGACGCGCCCACTTCTTGCCCTTGTGGGCCTTGGGCACGTCGGCAGCGTTGCGCGGCAGGTCGCGGACGTGACCGATCGAAGACTCGACGATGTAGCCGTCGCCGAGATAGCCGGCGATGGTCCGGGCCTTGGTGGGAGATTCCACCACAACGAGTTTCTTAGCTGCCATGGGAAGGGCCTATCGGCCGAGGAACGCGTCAACCAAAGGCTGATGCGGGGCGAGCATATTCGCCGACTGTGCCAAACCAACCGTTTTAGCCAGGCTCCGGCGCCAGCGCGGCCAACAGCCGATCGATTGTCGCCGGCCAGGTGAACTCCTCCAGAACCCGCTGACGGCCCTTCTCCCCCATGGACTGAGCACGCTCCCGATCGTCCAGAAGCATCTCAAGAGCCTCAACGATGTGGTCGACCGTGTGCACCACGAAGCCGGTTTCGCCAGGGACGACGGTCTCCGGAGCGCCACCCGAGGTTCCCGCAAGAACCGGCAGTTCTGTTGCTGCCGCTTCCAGATAGACAAGTCCGAAACCCTCCGCTTCCAGGCCGAACCAACGCGAGCGGCACGGCATACAGAAGACGTCCATCTGCGCGTAGAGCTCGCCGAGGAGGTCCCACGGCACCCCGACCTCGATGCGTGTCGGCACCTGCAACCGCTCGGACAGCTTCCCGAGCGTCTGCCCGAGTCGCCCCCTGCCGACCAACAGGACATCGACATCACGGCCCCTCTTGCGCAGCTCGGCCGCAGCCTTGAGGAGCCGGGTCTGACCCTTGCGCGGCACGAACCGACTAACGCAGCCAACGGTGGCGCCGCGCCTCGGTTGATCGGGGGGTGCGAACGAGTCCGTGTCGACGCCGGCACCGATCACTTCCACCGGGAGCTTGGAGAGCCGGCGAACAGCCTCCGCAGTGAAATGGCTGACGGCGAGCCGAGCGTCGGCCGCCCGCAGAGGTCCGGCGACGAGCCGCCGCAGCACCGGTATGGCCGCCGGGATGGTCACCTCGGCCCCGTGAGACAGAACGGCAAAGGGAACGCCAAGGGAGGAGCGCAGACGCTTGCCCAACCTCGGCAAGGGGGTGGGTGCGCCGAACAGAATGTAATCCGCTCCGAACTCCTTGGCTTCGGCTTCGATCCAGTTCCTCACAGACGAGGTCGGCCACATGAACGACTTGGAGTGGCGAACCACCCGCGGGTCCGGTTCGGCGTCTTTGTCGGCCGGTGCCAACACGCGTACGGGGTGGGGGTAGGCGTCAACCAGACCCTTGAGGTACTGCTGGATGCCGCCGGGCTTCGGCGGGAAGTCGTTGGTGACAACGAGGAGACGCATCAGGCCTCTAGGTGCGCCGCCGCATTGAAATCTGTCAGCTCCACTCTGTCGTCGTGGATCACCAAGGAAGTCGTCGAGACGTTGTCGGGGAGGCCAACGAGATGGCGATCTCGATGAGAGAGCCCGAGTGCGCGGACAGCCAACGCGCCGATCGAACCGCCATGGGTGACGGCCGTCGACGTGGGCGTTCCGGCGGCGATCGCTCTCGCCGCCGCCATCATGCGCTCCTGGACTTGAGAAAGGGTCTCTCCGGTGCCGCCGCTGGCAATGTCCGAGCCACCTGCGATGGCGGTCCATTCGTCTGAGAA
>JAZFSG010000089.1:0-5481 GCA_036446035.1 Acidimicrobiia bacterium
CTATCGAGGCGACGACGTCGGCTTCACCACAGGCGTAGCAGGCATAAGCCTCGATCCAGCCGGCCGGGGTTCGATGTTCTCCTCCGCCCTTCTCCCACAGGGGCTTAGGGGTGTAGCGCAGGTCATCGGAACCGCAATTGCGACAGCGGCGGGTGGTCTCTCGCTCCCAGGAGGCGCCACACGCTGCGCAGCTGAGGGAGATGGTCTCTCCGGCTTGTTGGCCGCTCAGCCTTTCAGATTCCCCGCATTCGGGGCATTGTGCCAGCGCCATGAAGTTGGAGGCTAGGGCAATACCGGGCGCGGCGGAACCGATACTCAGAATGTCAGACGAGGTCGCGCCGCTTGAGGAAAGTGGTCATCGCCAACAATCCGATGGCGGCCATAACGATGCTCTTGGCGAGCGCGCCACCGGCTCCCGGCGTGACGTTGCCAAGGGGCTCTTCCAAGAATCTGGCCGACTCGGGAAGGATGCCGATGTACGCCGACAAGCCGATGCGATAGATCGAGAGGGGAGAAAGCCCCGGGACGTTGGCGATGCCGCTGTCCCAGATGAAGACGTAGCCGAGTCCAAAGAGCATTGCTCGCTTGAAGAGGAAGCCAAGCGGCACGAAGAGGGCGACGTATATGAGGGTGTTGATGCCGAGCATCACCAGCATCGGCGTCACCGTCTCCCAGTTCCCGGTCCGTAGCCCGAGCGCCGCCGACACGGCCAGGCCGCCGGTGCCGACCAGCGTGAAGACGGCAGCCCACGTCGCCAACCCTTTGGCCGCGATGATCGCCCAGCGCGGTATGGGGCGGATGGTCAGGAAGGACATGGTGCCCTGGCGCCGCTCCTCACCGAGTGCCGAGGTCGCCAGCACCAGTGCGACGATCGGCGCTACCGCGATGATGAGAACGCCAGAGGGTCCCTCGTGCAGGAACTCGAACGCCCGGGAATCGGTCATCTTTGAGCTTCCCACGTACATGATGACTGCAGGCAGCAATGACAATCCGCCGAGCAGGTAGCTGCGCTTGGCCAAGAGCAGTTGGCGATAGCTGACGGTGGCGATGGCGAGTGCGGCCCTCATCGGCGTACCAGGTATCGGAAGACCGACTCCAACGATTCATCCTCTGGCTGAAAGGCTGTCAGCCTCATGTCGAGGTCGCGGGCGATGACGGCGATGTCGCGGCCGAGGGCGCTGAGGTCCTCGGCCTCGATGTGGATGGCATCCTTGCCGACCTCGACTGCCGCGACATCGCTACGCGCCACGAGCTCGGATGCCAGCTTTCGCAGATGGTCGCCTTCGATGCGCACCCGGAAGGGGATGTCGCTCATGGCGGCGCGGATGGAGACCACGTCGCCGGCGGCGGCGAGCTTGCCGTCGACCATCGCCAGCACCCGATCGGCCATGCGCTCGACCTCGGCGAGTACATGGGAGGAGACGATCACTGTCTTGCCGTCTGCCGCCAGCCTCCGGAATACCTCGATCAGGTGGGCCCGCTGTACCGGATCCGTTCCGTTGAGGGGCTCATCGAGGATGAGGATCTGTGGATCCGTCACCAGAGCAGCCGCCACCTTGGCGCGCTGACGCATCCCCTTGGAGAAGCCGCCGAGGGTTCTATCGGCAGAACCGCTGAGATCGACAACGCGCAACGCATCTGCTGCCCGATCTGCGACATTGGTCAGACCACTGAGGCGGGCGCCGTACTCGATGTATTGGCGGGCGGTCATCTGCGGGTAGACCGCATCCTCTTCGGGCACGAGGCTGAGCTGGCGGTAAGCATCAGGATTGCGGCGCAGGTTCTCTCCAAGAACTGTCACCGTCCCCTCGGATGGGGAAGCCAGGCCACAGATGAGCCGCAACAGCGTCGTCTTGCCCGCTCCGTTAGGGCCGAGCAAGCCAGTGATGCCCTGCCCGAAGTTGCACGAAACTGCAGACACCGCCACCTTCTGCCCGAACCACTTCGAAGCCCTGTCGACCTCGACTGTGGGATCGGCGACGAAGGCAGGGGTCGTCATCGGAGATTCCGGTAGCGGCGTACCACGACGAAGATGCTGATGGCGGCGATAGCCAATATGACGATCAGCGAGACGATGGGCTCGTAGCCGGCCCGCTCCGGGATCCAGCCCTGGGGGTTGTTGTTGGCATCGAAGATCCAATCCCGCACATAGCGGGGATGGTGCTCGAGGGCCCCCAGCGCGACGATGTCGAAGCCGCCCTGGTCGACGATCGCCGCCGTCAGGGGGGAAGTGCCAAAGAAGGCTGCGGCAAAGGCTCCGGCGGCGGCGGAGGTGCGGTTCGCCAGGCTGGCAACGGCGAAGGCGATCGGGAGGTACGCCGCCAGGTACACCGTCGTCGCCAGCGCAGCTCTTCCCAGATCGTCGATGTGAGAGGTGATGTAGCTGAGGAAGCCGTCGTTGGAGAGCCCGCCAAGACCCAACCACAGCATCAGTTGCGGAAGCATCATGAAGCCGGCCACGAGCGCGACCAATGCCGCGGCCTTGGATCCCAGGTAGTCGGCCGTTGTCAGTGGCCGCGAGGCGTACACCTGGATGGTGCCCTCGACGCGATCGGGGATGAGGAGCTCGGCCGACGCCAGCGCGATGAAGATGAGAGCGATCGGTCCACTTAGCTCGAAGTACTCGGAGTGCCCGAAGAGGGTGTCTTCCTCTACGCCGAATTGACCACCGATGACTCCGATGCCGATGAACACCACGGCAGGGAACACGCCGATGAGGAAGAGGCCCCACGGCAGGAACTTGGTACGGGCACGGCGGCGCAGGCCGAGCACCTTGCGCATCCCATCGCGAAAGATGGCCAGCCGGGCACCAGAGCGACCGAGATGTTCCCCCTCGTATGGCTGGTAGCCGAGGTCGTAGAGGTAGCCATCACTCGTCATGGGTCTCCTCGGCCAAGAAGATGTCCTCGAGGCTGGTGGTGCGGGCTCCCAGCGAGCGAATGGTGGCACCCGTGGTGGCCACGGCGTTACGAACGGCGATGAATGGGTCGTCCGGGTGGTCCACTGCGATGTGACGCCCTTCCCAGCGGACCTCGGCACCTGCCGCCTCGAGTGCGGCCACGACCGCCGAGGCATCTCCGAGGACCTCGACCTCGGCGATGCCTTGGTCGCTCAGGCCCTCGATCGGACCCTGTCGCAGCACCTTTCCTCCATCGAGCATGACGATCCAGTCGCAAGTGCGTTCGATATCGCCGAGCATGTGCGAGGACACGATCACGTTGATCCCGAGGTCGCCGATGCGGGTGATGAGGTCGAGCATCTCGTCGCGGCCTTCCGGGTCGAGGCCTGCCGTCGGCTCGTCGAGCAGCAGCAGGTCGGGACCGTGGACGAGTGCCTGAGCCATCTTGGCTCGCTGCGCCATGCCCGTCGAGAATTCGCCCATGGGCCGGAAGCGTTCCTCTGCGAGACCGACAAGGCCGAGGATGTCGGATGCTCGCTGCCGTGCGGCCTTGCTGGGAATGCCGGCGAGCTCTGCCGAGTACCCGATGAAATCGGCAGCACTCTGATCTTGGGGTAGACAGGAGGCCTCGGGCATGAAGCCAACTCGCGACCGAACCTTCAGAGTGTCTGCCGGGATGTTGCTACCGAGCACCTGCACGGTTCCGGAGCCGGGCTGCAGGATGCCGAGCATCAACTTGAGCAGCGTTGTCTTCCCGGCGCCGTTGGCTCCCACCAGACCGGAACGGCCGGGCGGCACCTCCAGCGCGATGTCGCTCAGCGCGACCACATCGTCGTAGGCGAATGTGAGTCCGGCGGTACTCAGGATCGGGTCACTCATGCTCCGAAGCTACTACCTGGCGCGGTAGTTGCCACCGTCGTAGCGTTGCCAGGTGGAGAACGTTCTGGCGGTTGCGGCGGCGTCGGTGGCAACGGCGTTCTGCGGCGCCCTGGTGGCGTCGCACTTGCAGCGACCGCGACCCCATGCCGCGGTGTGGTCGGTGGCGATGGGGATGTACGCCCTCGCCACATGGGCGCTGGCGTGGGGGCTCATCGCCGGTTGGGGCGGAGCGGTGTTTCGCGTCTTCTACCTCTTCGGTGCGATCCTCAACGTCATGTACCTGGCCCTCGGAGCCGTCTTCCTAGTCGGCGGCCGCCGGGCCGGCGCCGTGCTGCTTGTTGTCTTTTCGGCGTTCGGTGCCGGCGCCTCGGCGGTGACCCTGACGGCGTCGTTCGTCGCGGCGCTCCCGGTGACCGGCGTTCCGGCTGGGTCCGAGGTGTTCGCCGAGATGTCCGAAGGGCTGGCGACGCCGCGGCTGTGGGCACTTGTCGGCAACGTCGTCGGCACCGTCCTTCTTGTCGGTTTCGCCATCTACACCGTTGTCAGAACACGCAAGGCCAATCGTCGCATCGCCGCCGGCAACGGATTGATAGTCGGCGGCGCCGTCGCCCCCGCACTTGGTGGCTCTCTCACCGGCTTCGGCGAGGGTGGGTTCCTGGCCCTGAGCTTGTTGATCGGTGCGGGGATGCTGTGGGCGGGCTACCGGACTGCGAGTGGGGCGGGTGTCAAGGTCGGGGGAGGAGCAGCCGGCGTTCCGCTCGATCAGAGAGCAGGACACCCGCCAGGATGAGGGTGCCGCCGGCGATGATGCCCGGCTGCAGACTCTCGTCAACGAACAGCACGCCGGCAGTGGCGGCGATGATGGGCACGATGTAGCCAACGAGCGACGCCCGGCTGATGCTGGTGTGCGCCAACAACCAATACCACAGGGCGAAGGGCATGAAGCTCGAGGCAATGCCGAGGTAGACGACGAGCGCCCACCCGGTGCCTGTGACGTCGGTCGGGATGCCCTCGGCAACGAGCATGGCGACGAATGCCACCGATATGCCGACCACGAACTGCACAAAGGTGAGCTCGGCTGGTCTATACGCCCCGGCGTGGTGCTTGGCGTATATGCCGGCGATCGAGAGAACTATGACGGCGACAACGCTGAGGCTCAGCGCCACTCCAGGGCGTCCTCCCTCCTCGAGACCGGAGTCGCCGGAGAGCCCGAGCACCGCAACTCCACCGAAGGCCACTACCAAGCCCGCGGCCTTGGCGGCTCGCATGGGCTCGTCCGGCAACAAGAAGTGGGCGGAGATAGCTGTCACCAGGGGGATGAGTGCGGCCAGTAGGCCAACGAATCCAGACGATGCGTTCTGATAGGCGATCGTGAAGAGGATGTAGGGGACAGCGAGGTTGCCGACTCCCTGGACCGCACCCACACGCCAGGTCAGGCGGTCCCTGGGGAGGGAGCCACTCTTCCACAACACGTAGCCGGTGACGAAGATCACGGCTACTCCGAGGCGGAGGACAACGAGACCGTATGGCTCGATCCCCTCGTCGAAGGCGAGACGAGTGGCGGGTCCACCGGTTCCCCAGCCGAAGGCGGCGACCAAGAGCGCCAGCCAGATGGTGCGGTGGGTCAACTGATGGCTACCACCTGGGGCGCGAGCGCAGTTCGCCGAGCACCCGGCGCCACAACGGCTCGGTGCGGCCGACCG
>JAZFSG010000090.1:0-8048 GCA_036446035.1 Acidimicrobiia bacterium
TGGTGAGGTACTCGCGGTCGCACCCGTCGAGGGCTGTCCACCCATGCCGCTCCTGCAGTGTGAGCATGCCCGAGGCAACGCCCATCTTCACCGCCTCGTCTCCCGGCGTACCCATCCCATACACATCTGCATCAGGGGCGAAGAACGACAGGTAGTCGTCAACCGATCCTGTGTTGTAAGCAGCGATCATCTCTTCGACCACCAAGCCCAACTCCGGAGGCGGGGCCGGTCTCGTCGTGACGGGGACCTCGGTCGTCGTGGTCGTCGGGGCTGTAGTCGTAGTTGCCGGGGCAGTCGCCAGCGGGGCAGTTGTCGTGGCTGCGCTGGTCGCGGCAACGATCGCCCCGACGCCGTCACCCTCGGTGTCAATCTGGCCGGCACAGGCCGCCATGATGAGAGCCAACGGAAACAGGACTGCAGCGGCCTTCCTTGCGAGCGTCATCTCCCACCCCCATCGTCGCGGAACTCCGCTTCTATGTTCCGAAAGTAGGCCATCGCGCTCCGAACGGGAAGGGCCGTTGGGCCCCTAAAGGCCCGACTCCACGACCGGGCTCGCACTTGTAGATTCCGCTAGCTGTAGAAACCGTTCGCAGCGAGCGCCTCCCATGGGCATTGCCTGTGTCATCCCATACCGTTCCATGCGGTCCCGGCGATGTTCATGACCTGCGTACCGGCGCCGCATAGCAGGACGCTGGATAGGTGAACGGGCTAATGGGAGTCCGCACTACCTCCGGCGGCCGTAGCCCATGTAGGCAACCGCCCTGCTGCCACCGTGTTTGAGGCGAATGCGACGGCCCGCTTCCGCATGTCCGATACGGCCTCGTCGCAGACGCCACAGCGCCATCCCTGTTGCCGACAGCACCGACAACCTTGGGCCAACGCCGGTGACCTCGTCGATGCTGATGCCGGCAGCACTTGCCAGCGTCGTAAGTTCGGCGGGCGCGATGAAACGGTGCCACTCGTGCAGATCCTCGGGGAGGACCGCCGACCAGCGCCACCGTTGGGCGAGATCAATGACTACGAGGCGGCTGAGCCTCGTGCGGTTGGGCCCTGCGAAGAAGAAGAGGCCCCCCGGCTTGAGGATGCGTCCTGCCTCGGCGACCACCGCTGCGGGGTCAGCGACGTGCTCCAACACCTCCATGGCGGTGACGACGTCGAAGGAGTCGTCGGCGAAAGGAAGGCGTCCGGCGTCCCCAACCACGTAGCGGACGTTGCGAGCCCGGTCATGGCCGGCGGCAACAGACGCCTGGGAGCGATCGATGCCGGTGACAGGGAATCCGAGGTCGGCGATCGCCTCTGCCAGCAGACCTCCGCCGCAGCCAATGTCGAGAACCGCCGCCCCCGCAGGAGTGTCGTGCCGAGCGAGCACTCTTTCGATGTAGGGCAACCGGACAGGGTTGAGCAACGTGCCGATGCCATGCAGGAAGCCGTTCGGATCCCACCAGCTGTCCGCCCGCTGATCGTAGAAGGCAACATCGTTCATCGGGCGACGGTAGTGAGTGCCAGCCACTGCAGACACCGCAGGCATATCGAGGGCCCCAACGGTGTTATGTCCACCGGAGGTACTTGTTCTCAAGAGCGCAACGATCGCTGCGGTGTTGCTGCTGGTCGCCGCCGCCTGTGGTGACACCGGTTCGACGGGCGACACCTTGTCGACGGAGCCAGCCGCCGACAGTGCGCCGACGACCTCTTCGATCACAGACACCACAACTGGCGACTCCACATCGTCACCGCCGGCAGCAGGCTCAGGCATCGCCGATGGCTGGACGGTCACCCGGGTCGGGACCGGCATCAAACCCGTGCTTGCCCTCGACGCTTCAGACCAGCCCGCTATCGCTTGGCTGGTCGAAGAGGTCAACGAAGGCTTCGTGTCCTATGCCGCTGCTGCCGAGGAATGGACCGAAGACCGCCTTGTTGAGGGCTACTTCTACGGGCCCATCGGGCTCGCCTTCGACCCCGCCGGCAACCCCCATATCGCCTATCACGATCACCAGGACACCAGCTTCCAGGACGATCTCGGTGACCTTGCCCACGCCGTCCGCCAAGGTGACGCCTGGACCCTCGACACGGCCACCGACGACGGGCACGACGGCTGGGACAGCACCATCGCTATCGGCTCAGACGGCGTCGTGCGCGCCGCCGGCATCGATCCCCAACAGTTCAGCCGAGACGACGGCGTCGAGTACTACGAGCTGGGTCCCGGGGGCTGGCAGGTGACCGCCATCGGGAGCGGGCCCATCGAGTACGAGTGGAACGTCTCTCTCGCCGTCTCGGACGCGGGCGTCGTCGGTCTCTCCTACTTCGACAACAACTCGGCCGACCTCGTATACGCCGAGCTCGGCGACGGTTCCTGGGATCTGACAGTCGTCGACTTCGGCGGCGACGTCGGGCGCTTCTCTTCGCTGGCCTTCGACGCCGACAGTAATCCACACATCAGCTACTACGACGAGGACGGCACAGTCCGCTACGCCACCAGAGCTGGCGAGACGTGGTCGACCGAAGACGTGGGCGAACTCGATGACGTCGAGATCGCATTCGCCGGAGCCCGCCGTATCACTGCCATCGACATCGACTCTTCAGGCTCGCCGCAGGTCGTCTTCGGCGACCGCAGCGTCGTGCGCCACGCCACCCGGACCGCCGCCGGATGGGAGACCACCGACGTGTTCTCTGCCTCCGACCAACCGCTAGGCCAGCTAGTGAGCTTCGCCCTTGGCAGCGACGACACCCCTCACGTCGCCACCTACGAGGGAACTGCTGCGGATGGATCAACCGCCGAGGTTCTCTACCTCACTACGGGCTAACCAAACGGCGCACGGCGACGACCCTACCAAGGCCGCCTGAGCCTCTCCGGAGGCGGGCGATGTCAATCGTCGCCGGTGCCGAAGGTAGCGATCAGACCGTCTATCAGTTGACGGCGCTCGGTATCGCCGAGTCTGGCGCCGGCGTGGGTCAACCGCGCGTAATAGGCCGGAGGCATCTCGCCGTCGATCACGGTCTCCGCCGATTCATCCGCCTCCTCCTGAGGCCGATCCCATTCCGAGTAGTTGACCTTGGAGCGGCCACTGTCGATGTGAGACTGAACTGCCCAGGATGCGGGCGCAATTTGCGAATACCACGGGTATGCCACTTCGTTGCTGTGACAGTCAAAACACGCCCGGGCGACAAGCGCCCTCGTCTGCGGCGAGTCCCAGGCGGGCTCGCCGGTGATCGGAGGGTTGGTGTGGTCTCGTCCGTACGGAACTGCCTGAATAGCCAGTCCGACGACGATCACGCCGGCGAACGCGCTAGTGGCGAGCCGGCCCCATCTCAGCGGCTGGGTCCAGGCGACCGATGCCTTGGACAGGATGCGGTAAGCGCCTGCCGTGGCCGCAAAGACTGCCAGGAACAGGGCGACGGTGAAGGTCGAACCCAGCCCCAAGAGGTACGGAAAACCCACCAAACCCACTGCCAACGCGCCGACAGCGGCGGCGACCGGAAGTTTGTTCGCGACGAGGAACCCTTTGACCGACTTCATGATGGCTCCTGTTTTCGTGAACTGTTTCGAGCGAGTCCGTCGAGGCTACACCAACCCAAGCCCGTGCTCGACGCTCACGACGTTGCGGCATCTAGTTAGCGTCAGGTGATGCAGTCCCCCATCAGCATTGTCCGTTGTCACGCCGAGGGCGAAGTTGGCGACGTGATAGTGGGCGGAGTCGATCCGCCGCCCGGCGACACCGTGTGGGAACAGTCACGGTGGATCGCCGAGGACCAGACCCTGCGCAACTTCGTCCTCAACGAACCCCGCGGTGGGGTGTTCCGTCATGCCAACCTGCTCGTGCCGCCCAAACACCCAGACGCAGCCATGGGGTTCATCATCATGGAGCCAGAGCACACGCCTCCCATGTCAGGGTCGAACTCGATCTGTGTGGCGACAGTCCTCCTCGACACGGGAATCCTGCCGATGACAGAGCCCGAAACACGGCTGACCCTGGAGGCTCCTGGCGGTCTCGTACAGGTCACGGCGGTATGCAAGGACGGCAAGGCCGAGCTCATCACCGTCGCCAACGTCCCGAGCTTCGCCGGCAAGCTCGGCGTGCCACTGGAGGTCGACGGCATCGGAACCGTCACCGTGGACACGGCGTACGGTGGCGACAGTTTCGTCCTCGTCGATGCTGAGCCGCTTGGGTTCGAACTCGTACCCGCCGAGGCCCGGGAGTTGGTCGCCGTGGGAAGGCAGATAACCCAAGCCGCCAACGAACAGATCGGGTTCCACCACCCCACCAATCCGGACTGGGCACACATCTCCTTCTGCCAGATCGCCGGACCCCTGGCCCAAGGCGACACCGGCTACGCCATGCGCAACACGGTCGTCGTCGACCCGGGAAAGCTCGATAGATCACCCACAGGAACTGGATTGTCCGCCCGTATGGCTGTGTTGTGGGCCCAAGGAACGATGCAAGTTGGCGACAAGCTGACGATGACCTCGATCATCGACTCGACGTTCGAAGGCACCATCCTCGAATCCACCGAGGTAGGCGACACTCCCGC
Organism: Acidimicrobiia bacterium; assembly: GCA_036446035.1. Taxonomy (GTDB): domain Bacteria; phylum Actinomycetota; class Acidimicrobiia; order Spongiisociales; family JAOTWH01; genus CAXMQS01. The sequence goes on from JAZFSG010000090.1 coordinate 4,528, forward strand.
CATCATCCCAACCATCTCGGGCCGAGCCTGGATAACCGGTACGTCTGAACTAACTCTCCACCCCACCGACCCCTGGCCCCACGGCTACCGCCTAACCGACACCTGGCCGCCCATGCCCGAGGCGGACTGACCTCGCCTCAACCTTCCTTGCAACGACGGTTGGGACAGCACCATCGCCATCGGCTCAGACGGCGTCGTGCGCGCCGCCGGCGACGAGCCCGACCAGCTGCCGGCTATGTGGCGTCCGCCACTGGCGCTGGCGGCTTGGACCCGCTCCAGGGCCCGTCGCAGGTTCTCCGGCGAATTGACGTGGGAGATGCGCAGGCGAGGAAGGGCTACGAAGGCGAAGAAGACGAAGCTGACCAGCGTCGCCACTGTGAGCCCGGCCCCGCTACTGAGCCGGATCGAGACTGTGGTGGCGTGTGGTGAGAGCGAGGAAAGGAAGCAGGGCGCCGATGATCCCCGCTCCCACGAAGAAGGCCGTTCGCAAGCTGAGGGTCGAGGCGATGACACCGCCGAGCGCCGCACCGACAGGGAAGGCTCCATAGGCGATCACGCGGAACCCGCTCATCACGCGTCCCAGCATCTCGTCTGGAGTCACGGATTGCCTGTAGGTGACGGACACCACGTTCCAAATCTCGCCGGCAAACCCGAACAACGCGAATCCAGCGGCGGCGGTCGTCAGATCGTTGGCCAAGCCCATGATGGCAATGCCCGCCGCCACGGCCACCACGGAGACGAGGACGCTCGGCCGGCGACCGAAGCGCCGAATCGTCCGAGGAGCGAGCTGAGCCCCGGCCACTCCACCGACCGCGGCCGACGCCAGGAGCAACCCGAAGCCGAGTTCATCGAGGCCGAGATTGTCCTGGGCATGAAGCACTAGAACTGCAGCCGCTGCTGTGTAACCGAGATTGATGACGCCGGCTCCGATCGCAAAGGCACGGATGATTGGCTCGCGCCACAGGAACCCGAATCCAGCCCTGATGTCCCTGGTGACCGATGGACGTTTCTCTCGCGCCGGGCGAAAGCTCCCGCCGACGCTGAGCAAGATTGCCACGCTCACGACAAACGTGACTGCGTTGACGCCGAACGGCGCTGCTGCAGCTATCGCAAAGAGGGCGGCGCCGAGCGGCGGACCAGCGAACTCGTTCGCCGCGATCTGGGCACCGTTGATACGGGCGTTGGCATGGTCGAGCTGATCGCGCTCGACGAGCGAAGGAGTGATGCTCATGGCGGCAGTGTCAAAGAGAGTCTCCAGTACCCCGACCCCGAACACGGCGAGGTAGAGGATGAGCAACGTCATGTTGTCCGACACCACGACAACGGCCATGGCGGCATACGCGGCAGCCCGCCCCACGTCGGTGGCGATCATCATCCGCAGCCTGTCGGTCCGATCGACGATGACACCGGCAAAGAGCCCGAATAGCAACCACGGCAGCCGAACGGCGATGGTGGTCGTGGCGACGCTCAACGGATCGCGGGTCAGCGTTGCCGCCAACAGAGGAAGCGCCGCCAGCACGATGCCATCGCCGATGTTGGAGGCGGTAGCAGCCGTCCACACGGCCCAGAAGCGTCGCCCGAGGGGTCGGAACGGTGCGGAAGAACTCGAAGCCATTCGCGGCAGTTTGGCATGGTCCAGGTTCGGACCAGTGAACCACCACGAGGTTCTCGAGTTACGCCGCCTGGACCAGGGCCACCACCAGCGACCTCAAGGAGGAACCCCGCGCGTGAGGACAGACTCGGAGCCGGCTCAATCGGTTCCAGTACCTCGAGCTGGATGCGCACCGGACACCGCTTGGCGGCGTAGGAGCCCAGTGGGCGGATCCGAGAGAAGTCCAATCTGCTGGTCACTAGCACAGACGCCACATGGTGGGTGCGACGCAACGGACCCCAGGCGGTTCAATCACACCTGCGAGATTGGGACGGGGTTTGAACCCGCGACCTTCGGGTTATGAGCCCGACGAGCTACCAGACTGCTCCACCCTCTTCATGACCTCGTGCTCTGGGAGCCCGTATCGGTCTGAGGTGGACCGGAGTTGGCGCCTTGGCATCACCGCGACCAGCCTTGATTGGTGTTTTCCCTTAGACCAAGCCCGGCTGAGGCCCGGGTGGTGTACAGCACACCCTCGTCGCCGGTGGCCTCGTGAAAGGTCGCCTCCACCTTGGTGACGAAGTCGTCGTAGCCGTCGCTGAGAACGACGGCTACGTGTCGCCGAGTCGAAGGTGTAGACCGGGCTAGGTACGAAGGCCACCCCGCTGGATTACGTCGGCGTACCATCGGCCGCTGGCCTTGACGATCCGGTCCTGCGAGATGTAGTCGACGTAGGTGAGGCCAAAGCGCTTCGAGTACCCGTGGCCCCACTCGAAGTTGTCCATGAGTGACCAAGCGAAATAGCCGGCGACCGGCACGCCCGCGTCGATCGCTCGATGGACCTGAGCCAGGTGACGCTCCAGGTAGGAGATGCGTGCCGGGTCGTGGACCTCGCCGTCGACGAGCTCGTCGGCGAAAGCCGCTCCGTTTTCGGTGACGTAGATAAGGGGAAACTCATAGTCGGTCTGCACTCGTGTGAGCATGTCGTAGAGCCCTTCGGGATAGACCTCCCACCCCATCTCGGTCGTTTCCTCCGGCTGCGGAGGTCTGCCGGGACGATCCGCTTCCGCCAGTTCCTCACTTCGGATGATCTTGCGGCTATAGAAGTTGACGCCCAAGAAGTCGGTAGCTGTGGCGATTAGGTCGAGGTCGCCGTCACGCACTTGGGCCTGATCCCATTCCACGGCCGCGGTGGCGTCCTCGGGGTAACCGCGGCCCGAGATCGGGTCGAGGAACCAACGGTTCCAGGTGCCGTCAGCGAGGCGAGTAGCTGCGATATCGAGCGGGTGCTGCGATGCGGGATACTGGGGCTCGAGGTTGAGCACGATGCCGACCCGAGCGCTGGGCACGGTCGCCCGCACCGCTTGCGTCGACAGACCGTGGGCCACCAGCAGGTGGTGCGCTACGGGCCACACCTCGGCCCAGTCGGTGTGGCCGGGCGCATGCTCGCCGGTGCCGTGGCCGAGATGGGAGGCCACCCAGGGCTCGTTGATGGTCATCCAGTCCTTGACCCGGTCGCCGAGTCGGCCGGCAACAGCGGCGGCGTAGTCGGCCATTGCCGCTGCGGTGTCACGGTTCAGCCAACCACCCTGGTCATAGAGCATCTGCGGCAGATCCCAGTGGTACAAGGTGGCGTAGGGAGTTATCCCGGCCTCAAGCAGGCCGTCGACGAGCCGGTCGTAGAAGGCCAGCCCCTCGGGGTTCGACCGACCCCGTCCTTCGGGAAAGATGCGGGGCCAGGCGATCGAGAACCGGTAGCCAGCAACGCCCAGTTCCTTCATCAGCCGGATGTCGTGGCGCCAGCGGTGGTAGTGGTCGCACGCCACGTCGCCGGTGTCGCCGTCACGCACCTTGCCCCCCGTGTGGGAGAACGTGTCCCAGATGGACGGGAGACGACCGCCGGCGGTGACCGCACCCTCGATCTGATAGG
>JAZFSG010000091.1:0-27429 GCA_036446035.1 Acidimicrobiia bacterium
GGCGGCGACAAACAGTGCCAGCCATATGGCGCGGTGGGTCAACTGATGACTACCACTTGGGGCGCGAACGCAGTTCGCCAAGCACCCGGCGCCATAACGGCTCGGTGCGGCCGACCTCCGGCACCGCCGCCGGCGGCTGCTCGGGATGCGTGCGACCTAAGTCTCCGACTCGTTCCTTGAGCTGGTCGCGTTCCGCCCGGAACTCTGCGAGCCGCTCCCGGAGGAAGCTGGCTTCGGTCTCCGCCTTGGCAGCGCGTTCCCTGGCATCTGCCAGTTGTTGGCCTGCCTCGTGAAGGTTCCCCAGCTGGATGAGCATCCGTTCCCAGGCGTCGAGGGGCACCAGCATCTGCCCCTCGGGAACCCCACTCACGGTGCCGGCCTTGGCAACGGGCGCCGTTGGAGTGTCCAGGCTGGTGCTGCGGGCGACGACGTCTTCCAGCACGACCATGCGCCGGGGGCCGTCGCCACCCTGGGAGAGTCGCGATGCCACCTTGCCCTTGCGGGCCCAGTTGCGAATCGTCGTTGCCGATACGCCCGTCGCCGCCTCGGCCTGGCGCAGGGTTGCCCAAGACTGCTCAGGGGGAGCGCCGAGGTCATCAAGGGCCGAAGACGTGCGCACACTCACCTGGCGAGTGTCGTTCTGCGATGGAAGTGGTCGTCTGCTCAGGGGTGTCCTCCTGCGGGAAGCATAGAGGCCTCGTCTCGGGCGAAAACAGGCCAGGTAGCATGCCGTGATGACGACGCGCGATGAGATCAGAGAAGTCGTGGCTCGCGTTGTCGATGCCACGCTCCCGGCTGAGCCGTCGCCGCAGTCGCAACAGGTCATCCCGGCGCCCAACGATGCCATCGCCGTCGGCGCCGATCACGGCGGCTACCCGCTCAAAGAGCGCCTCGCCTTTCGGCTTCGCGAACAGGGCCTCGAGGTCCAGGACGTCGGCACTCACTCGTCAGATCCGGTCGACTATCCGGACTTCGCCCACGAGGTGGCGCGGAAGGTGGCGACAGGGGAGTGCGGCGTTGGCATCATCATCGATGGAGCAGGTATCGGCTCGGCGATGGTGGCCAACAAGGTGCCCGGGGTCAGGGCTGCGATGTGCTACGACGTGTCGTCTGCGAGAAATAGCCGCGAGCACAACCACGCTAATGTCCTCACGTTGGGCGCCGGCCTGATCGGTGAGAGCCTGGCGTGGCAGATCGTCGAATCCTGGTTATCGACACCATGGGCAGAGGGTCGGCACGCCCGTCGGGTGGACAAGATCACCGAGATCGAGCTGGAGGAAATGGGCGGACGATGACGAGCCGAGAAGAGATCATCGAGGCGGTTACCGAGCAGGTGCTGACGGCGCTCCTTGCTGACCAAACCTGTTCCAGCTGTGGTGGCGACTGCATCGTCGGCTGTTCCGACAAGGTGCGAAGCGTCGTCGCCAACGGTGCCGCTCGCATCAGTCGCTACGGCAAGGCGGACGGAGTTCCCGCCGATCTGGCCCAGTTCATCGATCACACCCTGCTCAAGCCCGAAGCCACCGCAGACGACATTGACGAATTGTGTGCCGAGGCCGTTGAGCACGGTTTCGCCTCAGTGTGCATCAATCCTGCGTGGGTGAAGCGGGCGGCAGCGAATGTTGCAGGGAGCCCGGTTCGAGTTTCCTCGGTTGTCGGCTTCCCCTTCGGGGCGACGACCCCAGAGATCAAGGCCATGGAGGCGCGGCGCGCCATCCGAGATGGCGCGTCCGAGATCGACATGGTCGCCAACATCGGTGCGCTGCGCAGCGGCGACTATGACACGGTGAAGCGTGACATCGCGGTGGTGTCGGACGCCTGCCACGAGAGCGGCGCGCTCAACAAGGTGATAATCGAGACCGCCCTGCTGACGGACGAGGAGAAGGTCATCGCGTCGAAGCTGGCCAAGGATGCCAAGGCCGACTTCGTCAAGACCTCGACGGGCTTCGCAGGCGGCGGCGCGACGGTGTACGACGTCGCACTCATGCGAGAGGCGGTTGGACCCAAACTCGGCGTGAAGGCTTCCGGAGGCATCCATACTGCGGATGACTTGAAAGAGATGGTTGCTGCCGGCGCCACTCGGATTGGCGCTTCTGCCGGCGTAGCGATCGTGAGCGGAGGAGAGGGCGATGGCCGATATTGATCTGAGGTCCTATGCGTTCCTCGACTCGCTGCAGCCGCAGTACGCCGCATTCTTGGGCACCGTGGCGCAGGGCTTCCTGCCGCTAGCAGGCGACGCCTCGCTGTACATCGAGATCGCTCCCGGAATCGAGATCAACCGCATCACCGACGTCGCGCTCAAGGCGACGAGCGTCAAGCCGGGGATGCAGGTCATCGAGCGCTACTACGGCATGCTCGAGGTGCACTCGCCAGAACAATCGGAGACACGGGCGGCGGGCGCCGCCATCCTCGAGGAACTCGGCCTCACCGAGTCCGATCGCCGCAAGCCCAGGATCATCTCATCGCAGGTCATTCGGCGCCTCGACGACCATCAGGCGCAGCTGATCAACCGCACTCGACATGGGCAGATGATCATCCCCGGCCAGACGCTGTACGTGATGGAGCTGGAGCCTGCGGCTTATGCTGCGCTCGCCGCCAACGAGGCAGAAAAGGCCGCGCACATCAATGTCCTGGAGGTCAGGACGTTCGGCTCGATGGGCCGGATCTACCTTGGCGGTGAGGAAGCCGATATCGATGTTGGCTGGCGGGCCGCCGAGGCGGCGATAGAAGGTTTGGAAGGACGGATAGATGACTGATCGAAAGGAAGATGGCAGTGGCTGACGCCCTTGGAATGATCGAGGCGCGGAGCTTTCCCGCCATGGTTGAAGCAGCAGACGCCATGGTGAAAGCTGCGAAGGTTGAGCTGGTGAGTTTCGAAGAGACCGGAGGCGGCTACGTCACGGCAGTGGTACGCGGCGACGTCGCTGCGGTCAAGGCCGCCGTCGATGCTGGAGTCCGCGGCGCTGAGAAGGTCGGCGAGGTCACGACTGCGCACGTTATCCCGCGGCCTCACGCCAACGTCGACATGGTGCTGCCACTCGGCCGGGTCGAGCAGGCGACCGAAGAAGCCGGTTCCTAGACCGACACCGGGGAGTTCTGATGAATCTCGGGCGGGTCGACGGAACGCTGGTCGCCAGCCGTAAGGAGCCGCGCCTCGAGGGCCTGAAGTTCCTCGTCGTTCGCACGCTCTCCGTCGATGGTTCCGACGGGAGCGGGTATGTCGTGGCCGCAGACGCAGTCGGAGCCGGCGTCGGCGAGATCGTTATGTATGCCAGCGGCAGCTCGGCCCGCCAGACCGAATTCACCAAGGATCGACCCTGTGACGCGGTGGTGATGGCCATCGTCGACACCTGGGAGGTCGGCGGCGACACGGTCTATACGAAATGAGCGTTCTCTCGGAGCAAGAAGTCCAGGCCATCATCGATCGCGTCAAGACTCGGCTCGAGGGGGGCGACGCCACGGCCCCAGGGCGCTCTCTGGAGGCGGCGGCCAAGCTCGACGAGGAGGCGGCGGCCGAGCTCGGAGACGGCATCTTTGCCGACATCGACACCGCCGTCGCTGCCGCCAAGACTGCCCAGCGGGCCTATCGCGACCTGGGCCTCGATGCCCGCTATGCCATCGTTGAGAGCATTCGCACTTCGATGCTGGAGCACGGCGAGGAGCTGGCGCGGATGGCGCACGAAGAGACCGGTCTCGGTCGCACCGAGGACAAGATCATCAAGAACCGGCTGGTCGCGACCAAGACGCCGGGGCCCGAAGACCTGGAGCCGGTAGCGGTGACGGGCGATACCGGGATGATGGTGACCGAGTTTGCGCCATACGGAGTGATCGGGTCGGTAACGCCGACGACCAATCCGACCTCGACGATCATCAACAACAGCATCGCCGTCGTATCCGCCGGCAACGCCGTCGCTTTCAACGTTCACCCCAACGCCAAGCGCGTATCCGCCTACAACATCCGGCTGCTCAATCGTGCCATCGTCTCCGCCGGCGGCCCTCCGAATCTGGTGACGGCTATCGCGGACCCAACCATCGAGAGCGCCCAGGCGCTCATGAACCACCCAGATGTTCGGGTGCTGGTGGTCACGGGCGGCCCCGGCGTCGTCCAGGAGGCGCTCAAGACGAACAAGAAGGTCATCGCCGCGGGTCCCGGCAACCCTCCAGTCATCGTCGACGAGACGGCCGACATCGCGGTCGCGGCAGCCGGCATCGTCGCCGGGGCATCGTTCGACAACAATGTCATCTGCACTGACGAGAAAGAGGCGCTCGTTGTGTCGACGGTCGCCGACCAGCTCATCGATGCGATGGGGAAGAACGGTGCCTACGTCCTCAAAGAACACGAGCTCAGGAAGCTGGAGAGGGTCATCTTCACCGAGCTTGGACCGCCCAACAAGCCCGGCAAGATCAACAGAGACTGGATCGGCAAGAGCGCCTCCGCCATCCTCTCCGAGATCGGCGTCAGCGTTGATGACTCGACACGCCTCGTTGTGGCCGATGTCCCGATTGAGCACAGCCTGGTGTGGACGGAGCAGATGATGCCGGTGTTCCCCGTTGCCAGGGTTCGCGACATCGAAGAGGCCATCCCGCTGGCGGTCCGTGTCGAGCATGGCTTCGGCCACACGGCCTCTATCTACAGCCGCAACGTCGACACCATCACGAGGATGGCGCGGGCGATGAACTGCTCGATCTTCGTCGCCAATGGGCCCAACTTCTCCGGCCTCGGCCAGGGCGGTGAGGGCTACAGCTCTTTCTCGATCGCCAGCCCGACCGGTGAAGGGCTCACCCGGCCTCGGACCTTCTCGCGCATGCGGCGCGTTACCGTCGTCGGTGCATTGCGGATCGTGTGAGCGGCCTCCATCCCGCCATCGGTCTCCTTGAGTTCTCGTCGATAGCGCGCGGCGTCGAGGCTGGAGACGCCATGGTCAAGCGTTCTCCGGTCGACGCCATCTACGCAGGAACCGTTCATCCAGGGAAGTTCATCGTGCTTGTTGGTGGGCTCACCGCCAGCGTCGAGGAAGCCATGGAGGCGGGTCAGCTCGTCGGATCCGGTGCCATCGTGGCCGAAGTGCTGCTTCCCGACGTTCACCCCGCGGTGATCACGGCGCTGCGTGGCGTCCGCGTTCCTTCGGCGGCAGAGGCCATCGGGGTCGTCGAGACTTCCAACATCGCACCGTCCATCGCAGCCGCTGACGCCGCCATGAAGGCTGCTGCCGTCGAACTCCTGGAGCTGCGGCTGGCTGATGACATCGGAGGTCGGGGATACGCAGTGGTTGGAGGCACGGTGGCCGACGTCGAGGTCGCCGTCGCCGCGGGTGTGGCTGCGATCAAGCCCGATGATGTTGTGGCATCGGTCGTCATCCCGCAGGCCCACGACGACCTGATCGCCAATCTCGACGGCCACGCCCGCTTCGGTGACAGGACTCGGCAGCAGCTGTGAAGCTGGGTCGCGTTACCGGCACCGTCGTGGCGTCCACCAGGGCCGAGGGGCTCGACGGCATCAAGTTCCTCGTCGTGCAACCGCTCACCCGCCAGCTCGAGCCAAAGGGCGAGCCCGTCATCGCCGCCGACGGTGTCGCCCAGACGGGCCCCGGCGAGCTGGTCTACTTCGTTAGCTCGAGAGAGGCGTCCCAGGCTCTGCCCGACACGTTCGTTCCGGTCGACCACGCCATCGTCGGCATCGTTGACTCGGTTGAGGGTCTGTCATGAAGATCGGAGAGGTTGTCGGCACCGTGGTTTCCACTGTCCACGACTCTGCCCTCGACGGCCGGCGTCTCCTGATCTGCGACCTGCTTGATCTGGACGGCGAACCAGAGGGCGACTATCTGCTCGCGGTCGACGCAGTCGGCGCCGGCGCCGGCGAGGTCGTTCTCATCCTCGACGAGGGGAGCGGAGCCAGGCAGATCCTCGAACGCGATCCCGCTCCGATCCGGGCAGTCGTCGTCGGTGTCATCGACGACGTGGAGTTGACGCAGTAGCTAGAGGTCCTCGAGTAGGAGATGGGTAGCCCAGTTGGCGGCGTCGCCCCATGGGGCGGTGATCTGACGCACCTCTTCTTCCGTGGCTCTCCTGTCGAGGTAAGGGCCACCGATGGCTTTCTGCACTCCGAGATCGCCGGCAGCGACGACGTTGGGGCGCGCCAGGCACCTGGCCAGCGTCCACTCGGCGGTCCAGCGGCCAACGCCCTTGATAGTCGTGAGGGTTGCGATGACATCGGGGTCGGTCGCGTCAGCTAGGCCATCGAGGCCGCCGGAGGCGGCGAACTCGCCAACCTCGATGATGAAGGCAGCTTTGGCGTTGGTGAACTGCAGCGCCCGGATGTCGGAGTGGTTGGCGCCTGCCAGGTCGGCAGCCTTCGGGAATTCCCATAGCATCCGACCGGCGAAACGGCGACGCCGTCCATACTTCTCGACAAGCCTGCGTCTCGTCGTCGTGGCCCAAGTCAGATTGACCTGCTGCGCCGTAATCGAGGTCACCAGGCTTTCCACCAGGTCGCTCGTCATCGGTGGCCGATATCCGGGCCGCGCCGCCAGCGCCCCACGGATGACGGGGTCGCGGCGGGCAAGCTTGCGTAGTGGCGGGAACGGCAGGGAAGTCGCCAGCCGATGCTGCATATAGGCCAGCGCCGCCCCCACATCCTTGCCGTCGTTCACCGTGACTTCGATGGCGCCGCCACGGAGCTGCCGTGCGGAGAAGGGCAGCGGGCGCCCTCCTGCCGTGGCCACTCGGTAGAAGACTCCGCCTTCAACGATGTTGACCGGGTCTCCTCCCCATCTCAGGTAGCGGGCGAGACTTTGCGCGAGGTCGAGTCCGGCAGGTGGCGTCCACCGTTTGCGCTGCATCGTCCGACGGTAGCTTGCGTCAGATGCATCGACTCCTCGTGCTGCTCCTGCTGGTCGTCGTTGGTTGCGACCGAGCCGAGGTTGTCATCGTGCCCGAGGAGATCGATGTGTGTCCGGTCGTGGCCGATCAGATCGAGAACCTGCTGGTCACCATCGTCGAGTTCGCCGAGCAGGCATCGATCGACGAGCTCACCAGCCCCGATGGAGTTGCTGCCGACCTGCGTCTGCGTGGCGATGCATTGTCGGCGCGGGCCATCGATCTTGGGTGCGATACCGCGGAGTTGCGCTCGCGGCTGTCGGTGAGCCGTTTCGAGTCGTCAGATCCGGTGGCGTCGCAATTCGTCCAGCTGGTGCTCGACTCACTGCAGCAGTGAGGCTGCGGCTTCGTCGACGAACCAGGTGACATCTTTCGCACCATCGGCAGCCGTCGCCGCCGGGAGCGGTGAGCCGCCACCGACTATCTCGGCGAGCACCTCGGCCTTGGCTGATCCTGTCACCACGAAGGCCAAGTGGGTCGCAGCCCACAAGTAAGGCAGCGTCGCCGTGAGCCGCCAGGTGTCCTTGGACCCGACCCAGTTGGCAACGAAAACGCCGTCGCGCGCTTCGAGCGCGGCCGTGCCGGGGAAGAGACTGGCGGTGTGTCCGTCGTCGCCGATCCCGAGGATGATCACATCCGGTGAGGCGCCGACCCGTTCGCTCAATGTTGCTGCGTATGACTCGGCCGCGGTAGCTGCCTCCGTCCCGTCGCCTGCTCCGACCCCAGGGATCTCGAGGAGCTCAGCCGCCACATGGTCTCCCAGGGCGCTCCGCGCCATGGCGGTATTGGAATCTTCATGATCCGACGGCACCCAGCGCTCGTCGGACATCCACAGCAACACGGAGCTCCAGTTGACAGGCTGGCGGAGCAGTGCCGCGTATGTGGCGAGGGGTGTCGATCCCCCGGCGAGACCAAGCGAGCCCCCATCTGCCAGCCAGCGAGCGATGGTGGCCGCGGCCAATGACCCAACGCGGGCAGGATCTGGGGCGATTCGGACCTCCACCGAGCTGAGGCTAGGTCGATACGCTCGTCCCATGGCGAGACCATTGCGGATCGAGTGGCGGCCCGGCTCCAAGGTCACGGCGCGGCTCTCGATGCCCCGTCGATCCAAGGGAGTCGGAGTCCTGCTGGCGCACGGTGCGGGGGCGGGGCAATCCTCGTGGTTCATGACAACGGTTCGCAACGCTCTGGCCACGGCCGGTTACCCCGCGATGACCTTCGACTACCCATATATCGAAGAGAGTCGTCGGCGACCCGACCACGCCACGAAGCTCATGGAGTGTCATACGGCGGCTGCTAGGCGCCTCGGCACCTATGTTCCGCGGGTCGTACTCGGTGGCAAGTCGATGGGCGGACGGATCGGCAGCCATGTAGCGGCCGATGTTGGTGCGGCCGGACTCCTCTTCTACGGGTACCCGCTGGTCGCCATAGGCGGCAAGGTGCGTCCGCTGGACCACCTGGCATCCCTCGAGATCCCCAAACTCTTCGTGGCCGGAACCCGCGACCAGATGAGCCCGCTGCCTCGTCTGCGGCGGGCGATTTCGGTGACCCCGAACGCCGAAGCCGCGCTGATCGATGGGGGAGACCACTCCCTCAAAGTGCCGAAATCGGCAGGGCTGTCGCACGCCGAGGTGCTCGATGGTGTGATCCACATAACGACCGACTGGCTCGAGCGGCTGTAGGCCCGGCAGCTAGGACGGCGGCTTGTGGTAGCTGCCAGATGTGGTGCGGCCCTTCTGCGTCTCGAAGGTCCACACCGAGGACTTGCGCCATTCGTCGACTCCGCCGAGGTCGACGCCCTCATCCGCCAGGTGCTTCATGAGGCGTCCGATCATGTCGTTGTGGCTGCACAGAGCGATGGTTGTGCCCGCCGACTCGCGGATGAGTTTCAGCAGGCCCTTGAGGGACTCGCCCTCGGCCAGCCGTTCGTCCTTGTCGACGGCGATGGCCAGCGACCTGCCGAGCGGCTGGATCGTTTGTACGCAGCGCGCGTAGCCGGAGGATGTGATGGCGACGATGGGCTCCCTGGCGAGCCGCCGCCCGAGCTTGTCCGCCTGCCGAAGGCCCTTCTTGGACAGCTTGCGTTTGGCGTCCGACTTGGACTTGGTGCGGGAGCCGGCGGCGGCGTGGCGCACGAGGTGGACTATGCCGGCGCCGGGTTGCGCCACCATGGCGGACCCCCGCGCCAATACTGCTCGGTCCTTGCGGTACGACAGTCGCTTTGCAGCATCCGATGCGGAAAGCCACTTGACCTTGTCGACCTCGGCGTTGGGCTCGAACTCGCCTTCCTCTGCTCGCATGAGCCAATAACGAACCGCCTTGCGCCGTCCCGAGCGAATCTGGTAGCCGATGCTGCCAACCTCAGAAACGGTTCGGCACGAGTACCCGGTCTCTTCTCGCACCTCCCGTAGCGCCGCCTCCTGCGGTCCCTCTCCTGGATCGAGCTTCCCCTTGGGGAGGGTCCAGTCCTTGTAGCGGGGCCGCCTGGCAACAAGGAATTCGGCCTTACCCCGAGAGACGCGGTAGAGGACGCCGCCGGCGGCTCGCTGCGTGCGGCTGGGCACTCAGATCCGTCCCGAGCTGGCGCGGGCGGCCGCCGATTCCGCCATCACCGCATGCGTGCTGATCCCCTTGCTCGTCGGAACCTTCGACCACGTGCCGCTTGGCGATAGCTCCCAGGCAAGGACGTCGTCGGCCATCTCGGTCGTCAGGACCTCCTCGAGTCGGCCTTGCAGGACGGGGTCGAGAACGGGTGCCAACGCCTCGACTCGCCCACTGAGGTTGCGCGGCATCAGGTCGGCAGACCCGATGAGATAAGTCACATCGGCGCTCTCCGGCTTCCCGAAGCGGTAGATCCGGGAGTGTTCTAGGAACCGACCGACGACCGAGCGCACCCGGATGTTGTCGCTCAGACCTGGAACGCCCGGGATGAGACCGCAGGTGCTGCGGATGACGAGGTCGACCTTGGCGCCGGTTTGCGAAGCCGCGTACAGGGCGTCGATGACGTCTCGTTCGATCAAGTGGTTGATCTTGAAGGCGATCGCACCCTCTTCACCGAGCGCTTCTTGTTCGCGGATGCGTTTCAGCAGCTTGGTCTTCAGAGTGGCCGGGGCCACGTAGATCTTTCGGTATTTGCGCCGCACACCGAATCCCGTCAGCACGTTGAAGAGCTCGGACAGGTCGGATCCGATCTTGGCATCGGCAGTGAACAGGCCGAGGTCCTCATAGATGTTCGCCGTCTTGGGGTTGTAGTTGCCAGTGCCGATGTGGCTGTAGCGGCGGACGCCCCCACCCTCTCTCCTGGCGACGAGCAACACCTTGGCGTGAGTCTTCAAGCCGACCACGCCATAGGCGACATGGGCTCCTGCTTGCTCCAGCAGTCGGGCCCATCGGATGTTGGCCTGCTCGTCGAATCGGGCTTTGAGCTCCACCAGGACGGCGACCTGCTTTCCCAGCTCGGCTGCCTCTATGAGCGAGTTGACGATCGACTCCTCACCGCCGAGGGCCGGGTCCTCGGCGATCGACGTCCGGTAGAGGGTTTGCTTTATGGCCAGCACGTCCGGATCGGCAACGGCCTGTGCCAGGAAGGCTCCCACCGTTCCGCTGAAGCTTTCGTATGGGTGGTGGACCAGGATGTCACCCTTGGCGATCTCGGCGAAGAAGTCGACCGGCTCGGTCGCTGCGGCAAGACGACTCGGAGTCGTGGGAATGAAGCCCGGGAGCTTCAGGTCCGGTCGGCTGAGCCCGTAGAGGCTCCACAGCCCGCTGAGGTCAAGGGGGGCATCGCTGAAGTAGACATCGTCGACGTCCAGCTGGAGCTCCTCGATGAGCAGCCCGAGCACCTGCGGCGAGATCGCGGGATGGGCCTCGAGGCGCACTGCTCGGGCCGATCGTTTCTGGGTTCGTAGTGCCGACTCCATCGCCTCCAGGAGGTCCTGTGCCTCCTCTTCCTCGATGGAGGGGTCGGCGGTACGCGTGATCCGAAACGGCCAGTGGCCGAGCACCTCGGTGCGCGGGAACAGTCGATCGAGGTGGGTGGCGATTACCTCCTCGAGTGGCACGAACCGTTTGCCGTCTGGAAGGACGATGAAACGGGGAAGGACGGCCGGCACCTTCACTCTGGCGAACAACGACTCCCCGGCCTCGTTGATGGCCAGCACCGCCAGGTTGAGAGATAGATCCGAAATGAACGGGAAGGGGTGGGCAGGGTCGACGGCGAGCGGGGTGAGGACGGGGAAGATCTGGTCCTCGAAGATGGCGTCGAGCGTTTCGCGATCGGACTCGTCGAGGTCGGCATGGGCGGACAGTCGAATCCCGGCGTTCTCCAGCTCGGGAAGGAGCTCGTTGAGGAAGACGCGATCCCGTCTGGCAAGGAGGCCGGCGACGCGGGGCCTGATGTCGGCGAGCTGTTGGGCCGGTGTCGAGCCATCGATGGTGAGGCCGGCGTAGCCCTGGGCCTCCTGCTCTTTGAGGCCGGAAACCCTTACCTGGAAGAACTCGTCGATGTTGTGGCTGACGATGGCGACGTAATTGACGCGCTCGAGCAGCGGCAGCGACTGATCCTCGGCCATAGCCAGGACGCGGTCCTGGAAGTCGAGGAGCGAAAGCTCACGGTTGGTGTAGCGGGTGTTCATGTTGATCGCAAGGGAACCAACAGTGTATTCGGCTGCTGGTCAGCGCTCCTCTAGCGCTTTTACCTTGTCGAGGCGTCGTAGGTGGCGCTCCTCGTTGCTGAACTCGGCTTCGAGGAAGCGGGTCACCAAGTCCAAAGCAACGGCGTCTCCCACGACGCGGGCGCCAATGGCGATCACATTGGCATCGTCGTGCTCCACCGACTGCGCTGCCGTGTAGGTGTCGTTGCATTGCACGGCGCGGATGCCCTTGATCTTGTTGGCGGCGATGGCGGCACCGGCCCCGGATCCGCAGACGAGGATGCCGCGATCAGTCTTGCCCGATGCGACGGCATCGCCGACCGCGGCCGAGTAGTCGGGGTAATCGACCGGGTCGGTCGAGTGAGTACCGAGATCGGTTATGGCGTGCCCCCGCATCTTGAGCACACCGATGAGCTGTTCCTTCAGCTCGTAGCCGCGATGATCTGCGCCGATGGCAACCCGCATGACGACCTCCTCGCCGGCCAGCGTACCCAGGTACGCTCAGCCCGGTGCGCCGCCTGACCCTCCTCTTTGCGATCGGCCTCGTTGCCGGGGCGTGCTCCAGCGACTCCACGCTGCCGGCACCGACGCCGGGTCCGGCGCAGACGGTGTGTCTCCCGGAGTTCTGCATCGACTACCCATCCGATTGGGAGATCGAGGTCGGGGAGGACTTCGTGGTGCTGAACCACCCGCTCGGCGCAGAGGCCTCGGTTGGTCGCATAGATATGCAGGGCGTCGTTCAGGGCGCAGGCGGCACCTGGCCGGCGGACGCCGAGGAGACCATGCGGCGGTTCTGGGAGCTGCTCGACGACCTGGGGAATGCGGACCTCGATGAACTGACCGTGGACGGCAACGCCGTTGACACCGAAGGTCGACTCGACGACAGACGCCTGTGGCACCGGCTGCTCGCTACCTCGCCGCCTCGAGCCATCGGCGCCGAGATGCGAGGGCCAGACCGCACCTGGGAGGCCCATGCGGCGATCATCACCAACTCGCTGAGGGCGCCGAACTCCTAGACCGTACAATCGGCGGCGTGAACGCCATTTCCGTTACCGGTGGGGTGCGTCTGGCGGGGACGGTCCAGGCGGTCGGCGCCAAGAATGCCGCTCTCAAGCTGATGGTGGCAACTTTGCTGGCGCCGGGCCAGCACCAGCTCGACAACGTCCCCGTCATTCACGACGTCGCTCTAATGGGCGATGTGCTCCGCCATGTCGGCGCCAAGTGCGACGCCACCGGCCGCACCCTCACCATCGAGGTCCCCGATGAGCCGTACCCAGAGGCGCCGATCGAGCTGGTGCGGGCGATGCGAGCGTCGATCCTGATCCTGGGTCCGCTTCTGGCGAGATGTGGCAAGTGCCGGGTCGCACTTCCCGGCGGCGACGACTTCGGGGCAAGGCCTATCGACATGCACCTTGGCGGCCTCGAGGCTATGGGGGCCACCTTCGAGCTGGAACACGGCGTCTTGGTCGGGACTGCGCCAGACGGCCTCAGAGGAGCCGAGGTCAACCTGGACTTCCCGAGCGTCGGTGCCACAGAGAACCTCCTGCTGGCGGCCGTGCTGGCCACAGGCACGACCACCATCGAGAATGCTGCCCGCGAGCCCGAGCTCACGGACCTGACTCGCTTCCTATCGCGGATGGGCGCCGACATCTCGGGCGCCGGTACCTCGACCCTTCGGATCAACGGCGTTGGCGAGTTGTCCGGCGCTCGGCACGAGGTGGTTCCCGATCGCATCCAGGCAGGGACCTACCTCGTGGCGGGTGCCATCACCGGGGGGGAAGTGACCGTGACGTCGGCCGTACCGGCCCATCTCCGCATGGAGCTGGCCAAGCTCGAGGAGTCGGGTTGTGATGTGGAGACAGGGGATGACTGGATCCGTGTCACCGGCCCGACGCGGCCCAAGCCCATCGACTTCGCGACGCTGCCCTTTCCTGGCTTCGCTACGGACATGCATCCACAGATGGTCGCGTATCTCAGCGTGGCGGAAGGCACCTCGGTGATCACGGAGAACATCTACGAGTCACGCTTTCGCTACATCGGCGAGCTGACCCGCATGGGCGGCAACATCACGACCGATGGCCAGCACGTTGTTATCCACGGTGTCACCGGCCTCAGCGGATGTGAGGTCGATGCCTGCGATATCCGGGCGGGTGCAGCTCTCGTCCTGGCGGCCCTCACCGCCGAAGGCGAAACGCTCGTCACCGAGGCCGGCCACATAGATCGTGGCTACGAGGACCTGGCGGGAACGCTCGCCGGTCTAGGGGCCGACGCCCACCGCCTGACATGAGGCGAGCCGCGGCGCTGACCGTCGCGGTCGTCCTCGCAGTCGTGGGGGCTGTGCCCCATGCGGTGGCCACGGTCGGACAGTTCTCCGAGGTGAGGTTGGTGCCCGGAGCAGGGGTCTCGTTCGAGGTCGGCAATCGGTTCTACTCGGGGGAGCTGCGGATCAGCGGTCTAAGCGACGGGCTGGCTCTGGTCGAGGAGGTAGGCCTCGATGGATACCTGGCCGGAATTCGCGAGGTGCCTGCCACCTGGCCGGAAGCTGCTCTCGATGCGCAAGCGGTCGCTGCTCGTACGTATCTGGCCTGGACGGTGTCGCGGGGGCGCTCGAGCAACGGCAGGCTGTATGACTTCGATATCTGTGCGACGACACAGTGCCAGGTGTACGCCGGAACGGGTGCCGGTGAGCCGCGCTGGGTAGACGCGGTCGCCCGCACCGCCGGCGAGATTCTGCTCTACGAGGGGTCGCCGGCCCAGGCGATGTACTCATCGACTTCAAGCGGACAGACGGAGCCCATCCAGGACGTGTTCGCCGGGTCGTCGCCACGCCCCTATCTGGTCGGCGCCGACTCTCCAGATGAGACGTCGCCATATGTTGACTGGACGGTCTCGATGCCGGCGAGGGCGTTCGCAGACGTGTTGGAGGCCGCCGGGTTCACGATTGGCGAGTTGGTCTCGGTGGAGGTGATCGCCCCTCCTCGCGGCGAGGGCGTTTGGGAGATGGAGGTCGTGTCCTCCAAGGGATCCATTCGTGTGCCTGTGTCACGTGTTCGATCCGCGTTCAACCAGCATGGGCCCGACCTGTATCCGGACATTCTCCCGAATCACCGTCCGGACGGCAGGCTGTATCCGCAGACCATCTTGTCGTATCGGTTCGATGTGAGATACATATCAGTGGCGTCTCTCGACAGCTTCCTTCGTGCCCTACCAGTCGACGATCGCCCTGTTGGCGGTTCGATCGTATTCCAAGGCCACGGCTGGGGACATCACGTCGGCATGAGCCAGTACGGGGCGCTGGCGATGGCCGAGAAGGGGGAGGACTATGCCTCCATTCTTGGCCACTACTACGGAGGGCTGCTGCCGCAAACGGCAGATGACGTACTTCCGGCGACGGTCGAGGTCGGACTTCGCTGGGGCCGGGACTCGATCGTCGTTCGCGCCTCAGGCCCGTTCACCATCGCCACCGAGGGCACGGAGATCAAGGTGGTCGCCGGTGGCGCGTGGATCTTCCAGGCCTCCGATGACGCCGCCGCCGTCACGGTTATCTCGGGTGACCTGCTTCTCGATCGGCTCTTCGACCGGTTCAGTGGCAGGATTCCGATCCTGTGATGCGTCCATCTCAGATCGCGGCGCTGGCTGCCCTCACCGAGCGGTTCGTCGACATCCCTTTCCTTGTCGGCGGCAGTGCCATGTTGGCGCTGCTCGGGGCCGACGTTGAGCCGGGTGATCTCGATCTGGTCGTTGCTGCGGATTCTCGCGATGCGCTAGAGGCAGCCGCGGGGGATTGGTGGCAGGGGGCCCACGTCGAGACCGGCCACCCTGCCCTCCGCAGCGTCTGGCTCGCCCATCTCGACGTCCACGGAGAGCAGGTCGAGGTAATCGGCGGGCTCGCCCTCGTCTCCAACGACATTCACTGGCAGGTGCCGATGCGCTCAGGAGGAGAGGTCGAGGTGGCCGGCCGCACGGTTCGATTGGCAGCCGTCGGTCCCTGGGTTGTGCTCTACACGCTGTATAACCCCAGTCGTGTAGCGGAGCTGCTCCCCTACCTCACTGCCTCCGAGAGGCAGAAAACTCTCATGGAGCTAGAGCCGGGCATGGGGATAGAATGGTCGCAGACAGCGCCGCTGTTGGACCCCGAGGAGACCCGATGACAGAAGAAGTGACGACGCTCGCTGAGAGCGACGCACAGATCGATCTGGAGACGCTGAATGCGACTCTGGAGTACATTCGGCCTGCCCTCCAGGCGGACGGCGGCGACCTCATCCTGATGGGCGTCGACGGCGGCAAGGTCAACCTGCAACTCGTTGGGGCCTGCGGCGGCTGCCCCATGTCGACCATGACCCTCACTGCCGGCATCGAACGCATTCTCCAGGATCGCGTTCCAGGGGTCACCGAAGTCATCGCTATCTGATTGACTCGGGACCCTCAAGCCCTCGCTGCGGCCGCCGTAGCGGGCGACCGCGTTGCTCTGGCAAGGCTGATCTCGGCGGTTGAGGCCTCGGCTGCCCCCAAAGCCCTCGCAGATCTCTACGCACGAACCGGGGGAGGCCACATCATCGGCGTGACCGGCCCTCCGGGGGCCGGCAAGAGCACCCTTACCGATCGCCTGATCGCGCATGCCAGGGCCGATGGTGAGGTCGCAGTAGTGGCCGTTGACCCATCGAGCCCATATACCGGCGGCGCCATTCTGGGTGACCGGGTTCGGATGCAGGCTCACACCGATGACAGCGGTGTCTACATCAGGTCGCTGGCAAGCCGCGGCAACCTCGGTGGAGTCTCGGCGTCGACCCCCAATGTGGTCGCAGTCCTCGACGCGGTCGGGTTCCCTGTCATCATCGTGGAGACCGTTGGCGTCGGACAGGCCGAAGTCGAGATCGCCTCTCACGCCGACACGACGGTCGTCGTCATCTATCCGCGCTGGGGTGACTCGATCCAGGCCGCCAAGGCCGGCCTCCTCGAGGTCGGCGACATCTTCGTAGTCAACAAGGCGGATCTCGATGGAGCGTCAGCAGCTGCAACTGACCTCAGGCAGATGCTGGAGATGGGCCCGGCGACCGAATGGACGCCTCCGGTCCTTGAGACCAACGCCGTCGATGGCACGGGTACTGAAGCCGTATGGGAGGCGATCGCCGATCATCACCAGCACCTAATCGATAGCGGAGCCATGGAGTCAGCTCGCTGGCGGCGGGCACGCCACGCCATTGTCAGGGCTATCGAGGCGCAGCTGTTCTCGACTTCGGGCGCTGACCCGGCGATGGTCGACGCCGCCGCCACCGAAGTCGTAGCTGGGAGCACCGACCCTCTCACAGCCGCCAAGCGCATCCTGGCCGGGAGCTGAAGGCCGGCGGCTAACTTCTCCGTATGACGACTGTTCGCTTCGAAGCCCGTGACGCCGTTGGGCTCATCACCCTCGACCGGCCTCCGGTCAACGCCATCAACACCGAGGTGGTTGCCGATCTCGCCGCGGCGATCACGGCAGCGGACGATCCCGCAGTTCGTGCTGTTGTCATCACGGGGTCCCCTCACTTCGCGGCAGGTGCCGACATCAAGGGATTCCAAGCGTCCTTCGACTCCGGCGATGAGAAGCTGGCCAGCGGCCTGTCGGCGGCGGTTCGCCGCCTCGAGCAGCTGTCGAAGCCGGTGATCGCCGCAGTCTTCGGGTATGCCCTCGGAGGCGGCCTGGAGCTGGCGATGGGCGCCGACCTGATCTACATGGCGGCTGACGCCCAGGTGGGCCAGCCGGAGATCACCTTGGGCATCATGCCTGGGGCCGGCGGAACGCAGCGCCTACCGCGCCTGGTCGGTGTCGCCAGGGCCAAGGAGCTGATCTACACCGGCCGCATGGTCGACGCTGCCGAGGCCCACAGCATCGGCATCGCCACCAAGGTGGAAACCGCCGACGCGCTGTTGGGTGTCGCCATGGCCGATGCCGCCGAACTGGCGAGCGGTCCGACGGTGGCGCTGGCCGCTGCCAAGAAGGCCATCACGGAGGGCACGCTCCGTTCGATGGACGATGGACTGGCCATGGAGACGGCTGGATTCAACGAGGCCTTCGGAACCGCGGACGCCCGAGAAGGGGTCGCCGCCTTCATCGAGAAGCGCGCCCCCGAGTTCGAGGGGCGCTAGCTACAGCGGTCGGCCAGTCTCTCGAGGTTGCCGCGCCAGATGCGGCGCAACACTGGTCCGGCGACGGCTGCTCCGAATCGTCCGGCGAAGTACCAGGGGAAGTGGAGCTCCTCGCGCCATGTCACCGTGGCGGAATCCCCGTGTCCGGCCAGCGTGAACTCCCCGGTACCGCCGATGAGCCCCTGATGCTTGACGCCCATGGCCACTCCGGGCTCCCAACGCACGAACTCCATCTTGTCCACGGTCCGGAGGGGACCGACCCGGGTGTCGACCTCGATGCGAGTGCCAACGCCGCGGCGCTGTTCGCTCACGAAGCGAATGGCGATCGCGTCCTTCATCCACAAAGAATGATCCTCGATGCGCTCGAGGGCAGCCCAAACGGCCTGCGTGGGTGCTGCGATCCTCTGCGACACCTCGATCATCGCGTGACGATAGGAACGCCCCGCCCCTGGCGAAATAGAGTGACCCGGGCCATGTCGCGAAGAGTTCTCACCTGGGTTGGCATTGGCGTCGCGGTGCTCGCAGTTGCTTTGCTGTGGAGAGGGGTGTGGCGCTACTCGGACGATCTGCGCGCCGAGCTTCTCGTACCACCGACGTTGCCATCGCCCGGGGTCGTTGAGATTCTCGAGGTCGGCGACGCCGAGGTCACTCTGGCCCTCACAGACGTCGCGCTCCTGTCCGGCACATGGGGATTGACTACCCCGACCTCTTACGGGCGGCTGGGGATAGTCAACGGCTCCGATGCAACAACGATCACCCGCAGGTACGAACCGGTCGAGGGCACGCTCTCGGCAGGGCTGGCGTCACTCGATCAGGTGGCGTTTCGTGGTGACCCGACACGTGCGTTCGGGCTACGGTACGAGTCGGTGGAGGTGGAGACGGAGCTCGGACCGATGCCGGCGTGGCTCATGGGCGGCGAAGGGGATGTGTGGGTCATCTACGTGCATGGCGCCGGGGGCCGTGCCGAGTCGCTCCGCTGGATCCGCCAGCCTGTCGATTCTGGGTTCCCGGTACTGGTGATCACCTATCGCAACGATCCGGGAGCTCCGCCGTCGCCCGATGGGCTGGTGTCGTGGGGGTTCGACGAATGGAGCGACGTCGAGGCCGCGATCGAGTTCGCTCTGCAGGGCGGCGCCACCACCGTCTTCCTCGCGGGCAGCGGGATCGGCGGTTCGGCCGTCCTCACCACACTCAGCGAGACTTCACACATCAGGTCGATCAACGGCGCGATATTGGACTCCGCCGTCCTCGACCTTGGCGCCGTCGAGGACGCGCGCCGGCCCGACGGTGGACTCATCGGCAGTTGGGGACGAACTCTGGCCTCGTTCCGCTTCGGAGTCGAGTGGTCTCGCCTCGATCACTCTGCGGCGGCGGAGTCGCTCAAGCGGCCCGTGCTGCTGCTGCACGGGGTGCGAGACGAGCAGACACCGGTTGCGCTCGCCGATGCCTTCGCAGCCGCCAGCTCCGAGCTTGTTGAGTACCACCGGTTCGATGAGGCCATCCAGGGTGCTACCTGGAACGTTTCGCCGCGACGCTTCGAGCTCCTGCTTCGAGATTTCCTCGTCAGGCACTCACCCGGCGCCGAGTAAATTGGGGCCCATGGGAACCCTCTATCTAGATCACGCCGCGACCACTCCAGTGCGCCCTCAGGCGCGCGCCGCCATGGAGCCGTTCCTGGGAGAGTCCTTCGGGAACCCTTCTGGCATTCACTCCGTGAGCCAGCGAGCCAAGAACGCCCTCGAGGAGGCGAGAGAGCAGGCGGCGTCGCTCATCGGCGCCGCTCACCCGCTGGAGATCGTCTTCACCGGCGGCGGCTCCGAAGCAGACAACCTGGCCGTCAAGGGCGCCGCCCTCGTGGGCGGTGAGCGCCGCGGCGTGGTGACGACTGCCGTCGAGCACGAGGCCGTGATCGCTTCTGCAGAGTTCGTGAGAAGCCTCGGCTGCGAGGTGACGGTGGTCGGAGTCGACGGCACCGGCAAGGCCGACCCATCTGCGATCGCGGACGCCGTTGGGCCGACGACGGGCGTCGTTTCCGTCATGGCGGCCAACAACGAAACAGGGATCACGCAACCGCTACTCAAGATCGCCGACGAGGTCCGCTCAAAATCCGGCGACGTC
The DNA here is from genome assembly GCA_036446035.1 of Acidimicrobiia bacterium. Lineage (GTDB taxonomy): Bacteria > Actinomycetota > Acidimicrobiia > Spongiisociales > JAOTWH01 > CAXMQS01. Next base: position 19,773 of record JAZFSG010000091.1, read on the forward strand.
GTCATCCATACCGACGCGGTGCAGGCTTTCGTGTCGGAGGAGGTCGCGGTTTCTGGCGTGGACATGCTGTCGCTGGCGGCGCACAAGTTCGGCGGACCGCAAGGCGTCGGGCTCCTCTACGTCGCCAACGGCGTCAAGCTGGAGCCTGCAGTTCACGGCGGAGGACAGGAGCTGGGCCGTCGGTCCGGGACCCACAACGTCGCGGGGATCGTTGGCATGGTGGCGGCGATGACGGCGGCGGTTGCCGATCGAGAGGATTTTCGGCGAAGGGTCGGTGCCATCCGCAACGAGTTCGAAGAGGCGCTAGCCGAAGGTCTGCCCGATGTTCGGTTCACCAGCCCCCAGGAGGACCGGCTCGTGCAGCACTCCCACTTCCGCATTCCGGGCGTCGACGCCGAGACACTGCTCATCCGCCTCGATGCGGGCGGTGTCGCCGCCGCCGCCGGCTCGGCGTGTCACAGCGGCGCCCTCGAGGTGTCGCATGTGCTCTCTGCCATGGGAATGAGCGACGAGGCCGCATCCGAGAGCGTACGGATCTCTTTTGGCTGGACGAACCGCCCCGAGGATGCCGCAGCCGCCGCGGCAGCGATCGTCACTGCTCGATGAAGGTTCTCGTTGCGATGAGCGGTGGTGTCGACTCGTCGGTAGCTGCTGCTCTCATGCTGGAGGCGGGCCACGAGGTCATAGGGGTCACGCTCAAGCAGTGGGAGGGGCCCGACGGCGAGATGCCGACGGCGGGTTGCTGCACCGTCGCCGACGCCGAAGATGCACGCCGCGTCTCCGCCCAACTCGACATCCCCTATTACATGCTGGACTACACGGACGAGTTCCGAACCAAGGTCATCGACCGCTTCGGTGCCGACTACCTCGCCGGCCGCACCCCCAACCCGTGCATCGAGTGCAACCGGCGGGTGCGCTTTAGCGCCCTGCTAGAGCGGTCGGCGGCCCTTGGTTGCGAGGCTCTGGTGACCGGACACCATGCCCGGGTGCGCCGTCAGCCGGAGGGGTATCGGCTCTTCGCAGGACACGACACCGGCAAGGACCAGTCGTATGTGCTGCACATGCTGGGGCAGGAGGAACTTGCCAGAGTGCTGCTGCCGATCGGCGAGCTGACGAAGGACGAGGTGAGGGCCAAGGCCGGCTCCCTGGGTCTGCGGACCGCCTCCAAGCCGGATAGCCAGGACATCTGTTTCGTCACCTCCGGTGACTACCGCGACTTTCTGCGTGAGCACTTCCCCGAGTCGACTAGGCCGGGGGACATCGTCGATTCCGAAGGCGCGGTGGTTGGATCGCACGAGGGCTCCTCGGGCTTCACGATTGGCCAGAGGCGCGGCCTCGGCATCTCGGCGACAGAGCCTCGCTACGTCGTCGACATTCAGCCAGCGACGGCGACCATAGTCGTCGGAACTCGCGACCAGCTTGCCGTCGCCGGTGTGACAGTGGCCGAGGTGAGCTGGGTGTCGGGTGAAGCGCCAACCCAGCCGGCCGTCGACATCAAGGTGCGATACCGGTCACGACCGGTGGCGGCGCTCATCGAGGGCGAGGGTGCCGACTGGACGGCGTGGTTCGAAGGCGAGTCGGCCGCCCCCGGCCAAGCCGCCGTCTTCTACGACGGCGACGAGGTGCTCGGCGGTGGCACCATCACCGAAGTGATCCGCAATGGCTGACGCTACCTCCGAGATCGAGCAGCTGCGCGAGGCGCTGCGCCATCACCTCTATCTCTATCACGTTCTTGACAAGCCGGAGATCGCGGATGCCGAGTACGACCTTCTCTATCGCCGCCTCGAGGAACTCGAAGCCGACAATCCCGAGCTGGTCGCCCCGGACTCGCCGACTCAGCGAGTAGGGCAAGCGGCCTCGGAGCTATTCGCCCCCGTGAAGCATCGCGAGAGGCTCTTCTCGCTCGACAACGTCGAGAGCACCGAGGCGCTCACGGCGTGGGAGGAGAGGCTGGAGCGCCAGCTTGGCGAGAAGCCATCCGGATACATGTGCGAGCTCAAGATCGACGGACTGGCGGTATCGCTCACCTACACCGACGGTTCCCTCACCAAGGCCGCGACCCGGGGCGATGGCACAACGGGGGAGGACATCACGGCCAACGTCCGCACCATCGGCGCGGTGCCACTGGTGCTGCGAGGTGAGGCGCCCTCCGTGATGGAGGTGCGCGGCGAGATCTACATGCCGCTGCCCGAGTTCGAGAGACTCAACAAGGACCAGGAGGCCAGCGGCCAGGCGCTGTACGCCAATGCTCGCAACACTGCCGCCGGCTCGGTCCGCCAGAAGGATCCCGCTGTAACCGCTTCGCGCCGGCTCTCGATCTGGGTATATCAGGTCGGCTTCATCGAGGGCGGTCCCAAGCTCACCCGCCATTCCGAGATCGCAGCGTGGTTGCGCCAGCTCGGATTCCTCTTCAATCCAGCATCAGAAGCCGTCGCCGACCTCAAGGGCGTGATCGACTACGTGAACGCGGCCGAGAAAGCCCGTCACGCCCGCGGCTACGAGACGGACGGAGTTGTCATCAAGGCAGACGTGCTCGCCGAGCAGCGGGAGGCGGGGTTCACGGCCAAGAGCCCGCGCTGGGCCGTCGCCTACAAGTTCCCACCAGAGGAGCGGACAACGGTGTTGGCCGACATCCGGATAAACGTCGGGCGTACCGGGGCCGCCACCCCATACGCCGTTCTCGAGCCGGTTTTCGTCGGCGGGGTCACCGTGACCACGGCCACCCTGCACAACGCAGACGAGGTGGCACGCAAGGACCTGCGGGTCGGCGACACAGTCACCGTTCGGCGCGCTGGTGACGTGATCCCTGAGGTTGTCGGGCCCGTCCTGGCCCTGCGCAAAGGCAGGCCGCGGCGTTGGAAGATGCCCGAGACCTGTCCCTTCTCGGGGCATCCGATCGTTCGCGACGGTGCGGTCGCCTATTGCACCGGCGGCTTCGACTGCCCGGGAAGGCTGCGCGAGTACCTGGCCCACTTCGCCGGCAGGGACGGCATGGACATCGAGGGCCTCGGCTATAAGACGGTCGACCTCCTGCTGACTGAGAAGCTGATCTCGGATCCGGCGGATCTCTTCACGCTGCGCGCCGACGACCTCCTTGGGCGCGAGGGTTGGGGGGAGGTCTCGAGCGGCAACCTGATCGGCGCCATCGCGGCTGCCAAGGACCGGCCACTGGATCGCCTGCTGCGAGCCCTGGGGATCCCGCTCGTCGGCGGCACCGTCGCTTCGACGCTGGCGCGACGCTTCCGCAGCATGGACAAGATCATGTCGTCTACTGAAGATGAGCTGGACGCCATCGACGGCATCGGCCCCGAGTTGGTGGCATCGGTGCAAGACTGGGTCGGCGACGCCGAGAACCGCGCCCTCGTCGCCAAGCTGGAGAGGGCCGGTGTTCGTACCGAGGATCCCGAACCCGAGGGCGTCGACAGCACCGTTCTCGCTGGAGTCACCATCGTGTTGACGGGGACGATGCGATCGATGTCGCGCGAGGAAGCCGGGAACGCGGTCGAGGACCGCGGTGGCAAGGTGACAAGCTCCGTCTCATCCAAGACAACGGCCGTTGTAGTCGGCGAGTCGCCGGGGTCCAAAGCCACCAAGGCCGAGGAATTGGGGCGCCCCATCCTCGACGAGGAAGCCTTCCTCGATCTGCTGGAGAACGGTCCGGGGGAGTTGCTGGAGTAGGACTTCTCTCCCTTCAGGGGGAGAAGTCAGCTATCCCTCCACGAGCGGAGCGAGCGTTGGGGGGAGTACCGACCGCAGGCCGGGGAGGGGACTGCCTCTAGTAGCTGGCCTTGACCAAATCGGGGTCGGCGCCTAGGGCCAGATCACCTGCTGCGGTCACGACTGGCTTGCGGCGGAACCACAGGAACAGGGCAACGCCAAGCGCCGCCGTCAACAAACCACCCCACTGACTACCGGTGAATGGCCCCATCACGGCGTCGGCGACGGTTCCGTCCTTGGCGGCGTCGAGTCGGGTGAAGTCGATGAGGAAGCGCTGGAATCCGTACCACAGGGTCCACAGGGCGAAGATCTGGCCGTAGCGGCGACCTTTCCAGGCGCGAGCCAGCCACAGCAGGACGCCGAGCAGCACCGCCGCCCCCAGCAGGTCGTAGAGGGCGCTGTGGTGATAGGGACCGCATTGCCCGAGAGTCTCGCACAACACCTCTAACCCATCGTGCTGGGGCGCCACGTCGTATCCGGCCTTCAGCTCGTAGCCGAGGAAGAAGTTCGTTGGCGACCCGATGTGCTCGACGATGGCGAGGTCGCCCACTCTTCCGATGACGGCGCCAAGGGCAAGGCCGGGTCCGGCCATGTCGCCGAAGGCGGCGAGGTCACCGCCTAGCCACTTGATCCGCCACAGGCCGACGATGATCCCGCCGGCGTAGCCGCCGAGGATGGAGAAGTCCCCGGCAAGTCCGAAGATGTCGTCGAGGCCATAGCCGGGGTCGCCGAGGTGGGCGGGGACCGTGAAGAGTCGCGCCCCGATGATCGATGCGAGGACCGCCCAGGTGAGTCCTGAGATGGGGATCTCAGGATCGAAGCCGCGGCGACGTGCCTGGCGCACGATCAACGATCCACCAACGAGGAAGCCGACCGCGGCGAAGACCCCGTGCAGCGAGAGGTTGATGGGGCCGAGCTCGAATATCGGGATCGGCTTGTAGGAAATGGCCGCCAGCAATGGATCAATCATCGATTCCAGGGTAGGAACCCTCATTGACTACGAAAGGCCCAGGAGTACGAGCCGATGTCTGGAAGGCCTACCGCGGCGTTCCACGACAGGTGCACCTCGTGAGATCCCGGCACCCACTCCGTGAACGACTGGCCGGTGCCGGGCGTCCATTCGAAGCGGATAAGCGCTGGCGACTCCACGAGCTCCGAGGCCGGGATCGTCACGCCGTCGATCGTGAGCTCGATCGAGTAGCCGACGATCATATCGACCACGACCGAGGCCTGGCGCGACACCGTGGCGTCTGGTGCCGGCGCTATCAACTCGACGACCGCCGGCAGCGACCTGGGTTCGCCATCGGAGGAGAGAGCCCAGGTTGCTCCGATGACGGCGACGAGGGCCAGCGCTAGTCCAAGGTAGACGAGTCGGTAACGGGACACGCTGACGATGCTAAGACGCTCGCTACGGTGACGCGATGCGGAGAAACCCCGTTCTCGAGGAGCTTGGCAGCTACGCCATCGGCGACCTGGCTGAGAAGGCTCGAGCCATGCGCGGGGCGGGGGAGCGGGTGATCGATTTCTCCATCGGCGACCCTCGCGAACCAACACCGCCGTTCATACTCGAGGCACTGCGGCAAGCTGTGCCGGAGGTCTCGCAGTATCCAACGGTGCCCGGTACTGCCGAGTTACGAGGAGCAGTCGCCGACTATCTGCTGCGCCGCTTCGGCGTTGCCGTCGACCCCGACCACCAGGTGCTTCCAACGTCGGGGTCCAAGGAGGCGATCTTCCACACGCCGCTGGCGTTCATCGACAGGGACCACCCCGAGGCGGTCGTGTTCGGTTCCCCCTCCTATCCGGTGTATCACCGCGGAGCGCGCTTCGCCGGAGCCGACAGCGTTGGTATCCCGCTCAGCGGCGACTTCGTGCTCCGTGCCGCCGACATTTCGTCGGAGCTCTGGGACCGAGCCGCCATGGTGTGGTCATGCTCGCCCCACAACCCAACGGGCGCCACGGCCACGGCCGCCGATCTCTTGGGTCTGGTGGAGACGGCTCGGGCGACCGAAACGCTGTTGATGTCGGACGAGTGCTACACGGACCTCTACGAAGGAGAGCCGCCGGCGTCTGCTCTGCAGCTGTCCGGAGACGACTTCTCAGGAGTCCTCGCCTTCTTCAGTTGTTCCAAGCGTTCGGGCATGACCGGCTATCGCAGCGGCGCTATGGTCGGCGACGCGGATCTCATAGCCGCGGTGCGCAAGCTCAGGGGATCGGTAGGGGCTGCCCCGCCCGAGTTCGTTCAGGCGGCGGCCGCAGCTGCTTGGGCAGACGATGACCACGCCGCAGCCCGGCGAGAGATCTTCGCCGAGAAGCGCCGAGTGCTGGCTGCTACCTTCGACCGTCTTGGCTATCGAGTCGCCGGGGGCAGCGACGCCATCTATCTGTGGGTGGAGGTCCCAGACGACATCTCGATCGCTGAGACCCTGCTCGAGGCGGGCGTCATCGTCTCCCCGGGAAGGGTGTTCGGTGATGGGGGCGAGGGCTACGTGCGGCTGGCGCTGGTGCCGACCGTGGAAGAATGCGAAGCCGCAACGGAGGTGTTGACCGAGTGCCTGCCAAAGAACTGATCGAGGCCGCGTACCGCGACCTCGAGCTCCTCGGCGATGCCGAGGAAGCCGTCACCGACAGCATCGCCCGCCTCGACGCCGGCGAGCTGCGGGTCGCGGAGAAGGTTGGCGACGATTGGGTGGTTCATACCTGGCTCCAGGAGGCCATCTTCCTGTACTTTCGCATCGCCGGGATGGAGACGTTGGAGGCGGGCGCCCTCGAGTTCCACGACAAGATCCCTCCGAAGCGCGGGCTCGCCGCGGCCGGCGTCAGAGTGGTGCCGCCGGGAGTCATCCGCTACGGGGCCTTCTGTGAGCCGGGTGTCGTGGTGATGCCGGGCTACGTCAACATCGGCGCCAGGGTTGGCTCGGGAACGCTCGTCGACACTTGGGCAACGGTTGGGTCGTGTGCCCAGGTCGGTAGCGACGTCCACATCTCGGGAGGCGTCGGAATCGGAGGAGTGCTGGAGCCGCCAGGCTCTCGCCCCAACATCGTCGAGGACGGCGCCTTCCTCGGCAGCCGCTGCATTCTCCTCGAGGGCGTTGTTGTTGAGGAGGGAGCGGTCCTGGCGGCCAATACGGCGATCACCGCCTCCACGCCCATCATCGACGTGACGGGGGACGAGCCGGTCGAGCACCGCGGCCGGGTCCCGGCGAACTCGGTCGTCGTGCCGGGGGCCAGGGCGCGGGAGTTCCCGGCCGGCTCCTACTACCTGCAGACTCCGCTCATCATCGGTAAGCGCAGTGAGTCCACGGACCGCAAGACGTCTCTCAACGACGCCTTGCGTGATTTCGGAGTGCCGGTTTGAGCGATCTCCACCAAACACTGGCTGCCATCGTCAACATTCGGTCGGAGATCGGCAACGAGGGCCGGCTGTGCACCTCCCTCGAGCAGAGAGTGTTGCCGACCTGGAATCGAGATGGTGTCAGCCGGATCGGCAACAGCCTCATAGTTGGAAGACGAACCGGCCGTCCCCTGATGTCGATCTATGGACACATCGACACCGTTCCCGCCCAGGGCCAGGCCGAAGCCCTTGTCGAGGACGGGCGCCTCTACGGCCTCGGATCTTCCGACATGAAGGCAGGGGTCGCGGTGATGCTCCACCTCATGGAGGACGAGGCCGTCGCCAACGGCCCATACGACGTTGTCAGCGTTTTCTACGACAAGGAAGAGGGACCATTCGACGAGAACGGCCTCGGCCCGGTGCTTGACCACGCCACCTGGCTTGCCGACTCGGTATTCGCCATCGTCATGGAGCCGACGAACAACGACCTGCATCTTGGTTGCCAGGGCGTTGTCAACGCCCAGTTGACATTCACGGGTCACGCCGCCCACTCCTCTCGCCCCTGGCTGGGGGAGAACGCCGTCACGAAATCTGGCGTCTTTCTGTCGT
>JAZFSG010000092.1:0-10639 GCA_036446035.1 Acidimicrobiia bacterium
CACGTCCGCGATGAGATGGCGGATCAGGCCGCGGCTGCTCTCGACGCTGCTTTCGGGAGCACGGGCTGACGGACTGGCACTCGGAGGTTTGCAGAATGTTTGCACAGCTGCCAATACCTGGCATCACGCAGCAGCTCCGCAGGGACAAGAGGCAGCATGCAACGGACCTTTGCTGGAGCTGGCGGAGGGAATCGAACCCCCGACCTGCTCATTACAAGTGAGCTGCTCTACCAACTGAGCTACGCCAGCGGGATCGTCAGGTTACCCAGCCCCGGCTGCGAGCTACTTCAAAGCAGGCCACCGCGGCTGCCGTCGAGGCATTGAGACTCTCGGTCCCTTCCACCATTGGTATGGAAACCACCATGTCGGCAACATCGGCGGTGAGGCGCCCCAGGCCACCCGCTTCGGCCCCGACTACTAGCGCCAGCGGTTCGGTGAGTAGATCCAGACCAAAGATGGATCGCTCCCCCGCCGCGTCGAGCCCCACGATCCACAGGCCACTTCGCTTCAAGTCCTGCAAGGCCTTGGGTATCGACGAGACGACCGCAATGGGTAGCACCTCCAGCGCACCCGCCGCCGCCTTGAAGGCAGTCGCAGTTACGGGCGAAGCTCGGCGCGATGGAACGACGAGGGCCGTGAAGCCAGCGGCGTGAGCACTCCGAGCGACTGCTCCGACGTTACGGGGGTCCTCGAGGTGATCGAGAACCATCACGGCGGGGGTCCGCTCGGACTTGACGATCTCCGAGAGCGCTGCCGGAACCAGCGGTTCGGCTTCTGCCACCACGCCCTGATGGGCATCAGTCGTAGCCATGGCCTCGATGCTGTCGGCTACGCGAACCTCACCCGCCGCCGCGGTAACCGCCGCGACGATGCTGGCCACCCCAGCGTCATCGACGCGCGAGGCCTGGACATGGAGGCGCTTGACCCGCCCCGCGGCAACGGCCGCCGCCACCGCATGGATGCCTTCGACGCTACTTCCTATGCCAGCGGGAGCCATCAGGCGTGTCTTCGATGTGGATGTCCATGGCGACCAATCCCTCCCGCGCGACATCTGCCGCTTCGAAGTCCCCAGAAAGACGCGCCTCTTGTCGGAAGGACACGATGACATCGACGGTTCCCTCCGCCGTTGCGGCAGGTTCGACGCCGAGCTGGGTTGCCAGGGCCTCGAGCTGTCCGGCCAGATCGGCAACAGTGGCTTCGCCTTCGGCGATGCCGAGAACGTCGACGATGACGTCATAGGCGGCTGCGAACGGGCCTGGGTCCTCACCGGCATCTATGGACTTGTTGCCACTGCTGACAGCGTCGAACAGCGCGGCAAGGGCCTCCGACGTGTTGAAGTCGTCGTCCATGGCGGTGACGAAGCGCTCGATCGTCGGGGCGTGCGGCTCGTCGCCGAGACCGGCCGCTCGTCTCCGAAACGCCCACAGCCGTTCCAGCTGTGCGGTGGCATCGTCGAGAGCGTCCGGAGAGAAATCCAACGGCGCCCGATAGTGCTTGCGCAGATAGAAAAGTCGCACCGCCTTCGGCGTCCAGCGGCGGAGTGCATCGAGGAGGCCGAACACATTGCCGACGGACTTGGCCATCTTCTCGCCTGCCAAGTTCAGCATGCCGTTGTGTAGCCAGTAGCGGGCGAAAGGAGCTGCCCCCGCGGCTGCCTCGGACTGGGCGATCTCGTTCTCGTGATGAGGAAAGACCAGGTCGAGGCCACCGCCGTGAATGTCGAAACCGAAACCGAGGTGCTTCTGCGCCATGGCCGAGCACTCGATGTGCCAACCCGGCCTCCCGGCCCCCCATGGAGAATCCCAGGTCGGCTCCCCCGGCTTGGACGCTTTCCACAGAGCGAAGTCGAGGGGATCGCGCTTGCGCTCGTCCGAATCGATGCGGGCCCCTGCGACCAGATCATCGCGCTCGACGCCCGACAGCTTGCCGTAGTCATCGAAGGACCGGACCGCGAAATAGACGTCGCCCCCGGACTCGTAGGCGTGGCCGCGCTCGATCAGCCGCTCCGTCATCGAGATGATCTCGGGGATGTGATCGGTCGCTCGTGGCTCGATGTCGGGTGCTCTGACTCCGAGCAATCGATAGCCCTCTGTGAACTGCTCATATGCCTCGGCGACCACCTCGTCCGTGCTCACCCCCCGCTCGGCAGCGGTAGCGATGATCTTGTCCTCGACGTCGGTGACGTTGGAGACGAACGTGACCGACAGGCCGCGCCACTCGAAGTAGCTTCGCATCACGTCGAACACGACGGCCTGGCGCCCGTGACCGAGGTGGGGCGCTGCCTGCACCGTGGCGCCGCACACATACATGCGCACCTCGCCCTCGGAGCTCGGAACGAGTTCCTCGAGGCGACCGGTCAGTGTGTTGTGGACCTTCATGCGTCGTCGATGGTACGTCTAGCCTGAAGCGATGCCCGTACCCCTGCCCGCCCAGCTGGCTCCGGGGAGTGTCGTCGCCCATCGCGGCAACCGCACTGCCGAGCGGGAGAACACCGTCGCTGCCTTCGAGTCTGCGGCAGCCGTCGGAGCGGCTGGGGTCGAGCTCGATGTCAGGAGGACCGCAGACAACGAGCTCATCATCCATCACAACGCCATCGTCGACGGCGTAGGCGCCATCATCGACATGACGGCGGCCGAGTTGCGCCAAGTGGCGTCATGGATCCCGACGCTCGACGAGGGTCTAGCTGCCTGTGACGGCATGTGGGTAAACCTCGAGGTGAAGAACTTCGAAGACGACCCGGACTGGGACGACGAGCGAAGCGTCGCCGCATCATTGGCTGACAGAATCGACCCGACCGGGATCATCGTGTCGTCATTCGACTGGGCGAGCGTCGACATCGCCAAAGAGGCAGGATGGCCGACCGGCTTTCTCGTCCGCAGCGCCCCGCACCTCGCCATCGAGCGCGCAGCGACCGGAGGTCACCGGGCCGTCAATCCGCATGCTCGGCTCCTCGAGGGAGCGGATGCAAGCGAAGTTGCCAGCGCCGCGGCCGCCGCAGGTATCTGGGTGATGGCCTGGACCATCAACGACCCCGCTGAGGCCGTTCGGCTGGCGGCGGCTGGAGTCAACGCCATCATCACCGACGACCCAGGGGCGATCTCGGCAGCGCTCTCCTAGGCGGGCACCAGGCTTGCCACCGCCAGGGCAGCGATGCCTTCGTCGTTGCCGATCGACCCCATGCCATCCGTCGTGGTCGCCTTCACAGAGACGGCGTCGACGTCGAGGCCGAGAACTCCCGCCAATGCGGCCCTCATCTCGGCCCGGTGGGGGCTGATGACAACGCTTTGGGCAACGACAGTGATATCGATCGATGACGGCCGAAGTCCGATCGCAACCACCGCCTCGACGGCATGGCCGAGTAGCTGGAGCGAGTCTGCTCCCTCCCATTGCGCGTCGGTCGATGGAAAATGCGTACCGAGGTCGCCGAGGGCGGCGGCGCCGAGAATCGCATCCGCAACGGCGTGCGCCACCACATCGCCATCCGAGGTAGCAGCCAGCCCCCGCGTCGTGTCAACAACGACACCCCCGAGCAGGAGTGGAGCCGATGCGGCATCGAAGCGATGGGCGTCGAACCCGATCCCGGCCCTCATCGTGCCCCCAGGAGGACCTCGGCGACGGCCAGGTCGCCCTCGTAGGTGATCTTGAGGTTCGATGTCTCACCATCGATCATGACGACCGTCCCTCCCGATTGCTCTATTAGCTCGGCATCGTCGGCGGCATCCCCGTCGACTGCCTCGTGGGCTGCTCGCAACGAAGCCGCCCGAAACCCCTGGGGTGTCTGCACTGCTCGCAAAGGGGCTCGATCGACGGACACGACCCTTCCGCCGGGGTCGAGGTGTTTGATGGCATCGGTGACCTCGATCCCAGGGATCACGGCGTCGGCATCGCCTTCGCCGATCCGCGAGGCAACACGAAGTGCGAGGTCGACCGTTGCGAGCGGACGAGCGGCGTCATGAACGAGAACGAATTCGACATCCAGCGGTATCTCAGCCAGCCCAGCCGCCACGGAGTCTCGGCGGCGAGCTCCACCAGCCACTCCTCCCGCAACGTCGCCGACTACCACCACTGAAGTGGCGCCGGCCTCGGAGAGGGTTGCGCTCGCCAGTTCCCACAAGGGACGACCAGCGATCATTGCGGTGTGTTTGGGGGCGCCGAAGCGGCTGCCGCTTCCTGCAGCCACCACGATGGCCCAGAACGTCACGCAGGCAACTTAGCGAAAAGCAACCTTCCAACGGATGTCCGCAGGGTGTTGGCGATCTCCACATCGACCGTTTCGCCCACCCTGGCCGCCCCGCCTTCGAGGACCACCATCGTGCCGTCGTCCAAGAAGCCGACCCCCTGGCCAGCCTCGGAGCCCTGCTTCTCGATGCGAATACTGATGAGCTCACCGGCCTGTACCTGCGGGCGAAGAGATTCGCCAAGCGAATGCGGATTGAGCACCACGATGCCGCGCAGCTCGGCCGCCTTGGCGAGGTTGTGATCGGAGGTAACAAGCGTTGAGCCGGACCTAGCAGCGAGCGTCAGGAGCTTGGCATCCACCTCGACGTGCTCGGGAACTGTCTCCTCGACCACCAAGAACTCGACCTCAGGAACATCGCGCAACGCATCGAGAACGTCCAGACCGCGGCGACCGCGGCGACGCCTGCTGCGCTCACCTGCGTCGGCGATCCCCTGGAGCTCGTCTACGACGAACTCGGGAACGGACACTGCGCCGACCATCAAGCCACTCCGAGCGAGCTCCAGAATGCGACCATCGATGGCAGCTGCCGAATCGATTATGTAGGAACGAGCTTCGATGTCGTCTGGAAGCGTCTTGGAGAATCGAACGGGATCCCGACCGCGGAGACCGAGAGCCGACAGAAGGTCCGCCGACCGAGCCGAGAACACCCTCGCACCGAAGGCCACTGCGATGAGGACAATGAGAGTGGCGAAAGGCCAGCCGACGATCTCCGGGATGAACGCGACGACCGGTATCGAAACGACAATCCCAACCGCCAGCCCGATGAGCACACCGAAGGCGCCAGCGAACAGCTCGGGGCCGGTGGTGCGTTGCAGGAGCTGCGGCGCCCGATCGAGACTGCGGCTGACGAGTCTGCCGATGCCGCCCCCTGCCACATAGCCGACACCCGCACCGATGATCGCCCCCGTGATCGTGGCGAGCTCGAGATCCGTGGTCAGATCAGGGAGCCAGGACACAATGGAACGACCCACTAGGAATCCAAGGGCGGTGGTCGTCAACGTAAAGAGCAGACGGCTCAGCTCAACAATCATGATGCTCAACGCTGTTATCGGTCGCCGTTGGCCGGAACCCGAGCGCTTTAGTCGTCCTCGATCAGATGAGAACTGAGATCGAGCATGCGCTCGAAGTACCGGCGCAGCTGCCGTGCCCGGGAACGCCCGATGCCGCCGATCTTTTCGAAGTCGCCGACGTCTGCCCGCAGCATCTCTTCGAGACCGCGGAAGCGGGCCAAGAGGGCGGACGAGACCGCCTCGGGGAGGCGGGGCATACCATCGAGGGCCCTCAGCCCGCGGGGCACGATCGCCGAGTCCATGGAGCCGAGGTCGGCAGCCGTTGACACCTTCCCGAGATCGTGGAGATCAGAAACGACCAGGGCTTCGAGAGCCTTGAGGGGCTTGGGAGTCCTGGCGCGTGACCCCGAGTAGTCCCTGTAGACCAACTCCAAGAGTCTGTCGACACCCCATAGAAGATCGGCGATCTGCAATCGCAGCAGCTGCCCATCTTTGCCGAGCTCGACTGCCAGGCGATCGAGATCAGATCCCAGGTGGAGGACCAGCACTGCCCTCTGGAAGAGCCGTGCCACGTCTCGCACCACGGTGGTGCCGGCGACCTCAGTACGCGTCAGGTGGCTCTCGGATTCGGTGAGCTGTCGACGAAAGCGCTCCAGGGTGAGCATGCTTTGGTTGGCCTCTGCTAGCAGCGAGGTAACAGTCCGCAGCTCGTAGCGGGAGTCTCCGATGTACACGGTCGCGGAGTCACGGCCCTCCGAGACAGCGATGACGGCCTCGCCGGTGTGGTGAGCCGTGCGCTCGGCGGTGCGGTGGCGCATCCCAGTCTCGTAGGTCTGCAGATCGGGATTGGGGTTGAGCTGGACATTGGCACCCAGGATCTGATCTGCTTCTTCGGTCAGCAGAATGGCGCCGTCCATCTTGGCCAGCTCGGCGAGGCGCTGCGGCGAGAAGTCTCCGTCGGTGAGGCGAAACCCTCCGCTACTAAGGCTCTCCACCTGCGGTCCGCCCCCAAGGACTATGAGCGCGCCGGACTCCTGCTGGACGATCAGATTGATGCCATCGCGCAGCGGTGTTCCGGGCGCTAGCCGTCGGAGAACGCTGAAATCGTTGTCGCCTGCCACTGCGGCGAGGCTACTACGCCGGAGCGATGCCTCAGCAGAGACCCGCCGCGCTCAGGACCGCCTCTATGCGCCGTCTTCCGGCCTCCGGAGACAGATAACCAGACAGACCGATGCGCTCGCCCTCTTCGCGACGCCACTCGGCGTGAGCGACTGCCCGAACCTCTCCAGTCAGGTTGACCTCTCCCCACGCTCCCACTCGACCTAGCGGAACACCGACCAGGCTTGATGCCAGCGCCAGCGCGACGGGCAGGTCCGCAGCGGCTTCCTTCACTTTGAGGCCTCCAGAGACGCCGACGTAGACATCGTGTCTGCCAAACACCAGGCCAGCGTGCCGCTCGAGGACCGCTATCAACTGGTGGACGCGAGCGCTATCGACGCCACGCACGCTCCTTCGTAGCTGCTTGGCGGTCGAGGGCGCCACCAGCGCCTGAATCTCCACCGTGATCGGCCGCCCACCCTCGACCGAAGGGAAGGCAACGCTCCCAGCAACGTCACCCTGCCAAGAGCCGACAAGGGCTGCAGAGGGGTCGCTCAGCTCCTCCATGCCCATCTCTGAGAGGCGGAACAGGCCGATGCGACTCGTTGGGCCGTAGCGGTTCTTGCGACACCGCAGCACTCGAAGGTCTCGATAGTGGTCGCCTTCCAATGAGGTCACAACGTCGACCGCGTGCTCCAGCACCTTGGGGCCGGCGATGGCCCCCTCCTTGTTGACATGGCCGACCAACAGCATCGGCGTGGCGTTGGCCTTGCCCCAGCCAACCAGTTCCGCTGTCGCCAGCTTGACCGCCGTCGCCGATCCCGGAAAGGCGTCGGCGGTTGACGGCGAGACACTCTGGATCGAGTCGACCACGACGACGGCAGGCTTGAGATCGCGCGCAGCCTCGACGATGGCCGACACCGTGCTTGCGGCCATCACATGCAACGCGGGCGCTGTTGCGGTGACCCTGGCGGCCCGCGACGCGATCTGTTGCGGTGACTCCTCACCAGAGGCCACGAGCACCGGCCTGCCTCGGGCGGCGACGGCCGCTCCGACCTGCAGTAGCAGCGTCGACTTCCCTATGCCCGGCTCACCGGCGACGAGGATGGCCGCTCCTGGCACCAGCCCCCCGCCAAGCACCCGATCGACCTCGCCAACACCCGTCGCTTCGTGCTGAGCGTTCTCGGCCGCAACCTCGAGGACGGACACGGCGCCACCCGAATCCCCGTCGTCCTCGCCAAAGGGAACGAGCCCGGACTCAAGGCGACAGCTTGGACAGAACCCAAGCCATTGAGCCGACAGATATCCGCAGCCGTTGCAGCCGTATTTCACAACCCGAACTTATCCGCGGCGTATGACAAGAAACGCCAGCACCCCGATACCCACGACCAGAACAAGGCCGAGCAGCCCAGCTGCAGTCCAACCCTCGGTGGCGCGAATGGTGCTGACAACGGTCATGGAGTGTGCCAGAGTACCCAAGCACTTCGCGCTCTAAGGTGGGGTCATCACCGGAAGGGGCTCCGTTGGACAACGACAAAGTTGACGGCTTCGAGGACCTGTTCGAGCCTTTTGAGCTCGACGAGGGCCCGCCGGAGCCCGGCGACGAGGAGAGTGCGCCGGCCCCTGCTCTGAGCATGGACGACGCGCCGATGGTCTCCTGTCCTAGCTGCGGCACCACCAATCCTGCTCACAATCGCCACTGTGAGTCTTGCGGAGCCCGCGTCTCCCAGGGACCGTTGCCAGTTTCTCCGCAGCCGATGCTGCGAACAACGGCAGGAGCCCGAGCCCTCATGGTGCTCGCAGCCGTCATCCTTGCCGTGGCACTCATCGCCCTCTTGGTCAACATCTTCAATGGCGGCAGCGACAACCCGTCAGCCGGCACCACCGCCGACACGACGGGCGCCTCGACCATCCCTAGCCAGGCCATAGTTGAGCTTCAGGTAACGGACGTGAGGGCCTCTTCGCAGATCCCAGGGTTCCCGGCGAGTGCGCTCATCGACTCCGATCCCGAGAACAGCTGGAACGACACCCAGCTCAGCGGCCAAGCGTTCCTCACGTTCACCTTCGCTCAGCCGGTGCAGATAACGCAGATTCAGCTCCAGAACATCACCGATGAGGAGCGGTTCCACCGCAACTTCCGCATCAGGGACTACCAGATCGAGATCGATGACCTGCCGACGGTCACCTCGGGGACGCTCGAAGACGACAACTCCGCACAGGCCATCACCGTGCCAAGCCTGCAGACCACCGAGATCACGATCAAGGTCATCAACACCTACACCGCCGAGCCCTACGAGGGCCGCTTGCCCTTCCGGGAACTGGCTCTACAGGAAGTCAAGTTCTTCGGACGAGTGGTGGAGAGCAGCTAGCCGCAAGCCAGCTGCAACTTTGGGCCCTTGGCTTTGGGCTCTGGGCTCGTCGACCGCAGTGCTGCTCGTGACCTGCCCCAAAGCAACGCCCGCAGGGCGTCAAGCCCAAAGCAGGACCGTCGTAGGCCGCCACAGCCGGCGAGCGAAGCTCGCCTAGCCGCCTTCCTTGACGTAGGGCTGGCCGTCTGCTGCAGGCGGTCGGGCCTTGCCGACGAGGCCGGCAACGACGATGATCGTCACTACGTATGGCGTCATCGCCAGAAACTCCGAGGGGATGTTCGTTCCGAGGATCGCCAGCTTGGTCCGGATGGCCTCGGCGAAGCCAAACACCAGAGCACCGGAAACCGCTCCTACTGGGTGCCAGCGCCCGAAGATCATGGCGGCGAGGGCGATGAAGCCGCGGCCGGACGTCATGTTGTCGTCGAACCGGCCGACAGCGCCGAGGGTGAGGTAGGCGCCGCCGAAACCCGCGACCATGCCGCCAAGCATGACGTTGAGGTAGCGCAGCCGATAGACGCGGACACCGAGGGTGTCTGCTGCGCGCGGATGCTCGCCGACCGCTCGAGAGCGCAGCCCCCATCTCGTTCGGAACAACCCGAAGGTGAGAAGTGCGGTCAGGATGAACATGACATAGACGAAGATGTTCTGGCGGAAGAAGACGGTTCCCAGCACCGGAATGTCCTCCAGCAGGGGTATCCCGATCGGTCTCGCCGTCGAGGTGCTGTTGAGATGGGTGTTGTTGGCCAGGACGCGCACAGACATGAAACCTGTCAGCCCCAGCGCGAAGATGTTGATCACAACGCCGACGATGATCTGGTCGACGCGGTACTTGATGGCGAGCACTCCAAGCGCCAACGCCAACAGCGCGCCGGAGAAGATCGCCAGGCCGATGCCCAGGTACACAGCGATGTTGAGGCCACCGATCTCGACGTTGCGGGCGGCCGAGCCAACGATCGCCCCCGTGAAGGCGCCGGTGAGAAGCATTCCCTCGATCGCAATGTTGATCACAGCGACGCGCTCGCATAACACGCCGCTCAAGGCTCCTAAGCCGATCGGTGTCGCTCGCAAGACCGTCTCGCGGAGCATCCCGACGAGGCTGAACGACTGGCCGGCGGTTGCCCATGTGAGGAAGGCAGAGACGAACAGAAGCAGTGCGATGCCGAGGATGATGTTCGTCCACTTGCCGAACCCACGCATGAGCTGGGCTCCGCCGAGGAACGCCAGTACCACGGCGACGGCGTATGCGAATGGAGCGGCGGGGAGCACCAGATCGGGGAAGTCGGCAAAGCGTTCAGTCGGCTGAGCCAGGCCGAACCTGGCGTCACCTTCGGTGCCCAACGCGAACAGCCAGAGAACAAGGATGGCCATCGCGATGTAGGCGAAGCCAACGATCCTCGACCGCCGCAACTCTGCCGGCGTGATGGCAACTACCTCTGGGGTCACGGTGGCGGCGGTCACGTCGACCAACCCCTCGTGACTTGGCCGGTGCCCTCGCCCGTACGCACCCGGTAGATGGCCCTAATGAGCGCCGGGGCGGCAATGAAGATGATCACGAGCGCCTGCACCACGAGGATCAGATCGATCGGAATATCGGTCGCAGCCTGCATCTGGCGCCCTCCGGCCTTGAGGGCGCCGAACAGCAGCGAGGCCGCGACAACTCCCGCAGGATGAGACCGACCAAGCAGGGCAAGAGCGATCGCATCAAAGCCGATCGTCCCTTGGAAGCCAGAGAACAGCCGATGGTGCAGCCCCATCACCTCCGAAGCTCCTGCCAGCCCTGCAGCGGCTCCCGCGACGGCCATGACGAGGACATAGGTCCGGTTGACGTTGATACCGCCATACCTCGCAGCGTCGGGATTGAAGCCCGTAGCACGGAACTCAAAGCCGATCGTGGACCGGAACAGCAGCCACCAGATGACCCA
>JAZFSG010000093.1:0-6993 GCA_036446035.1 Acidimicrobiia bacterium
TCTTCCGTGATATCGATGGCAATGAGGACCGCCCCCGAGCCGTACCCGTCGTAATAGCCCTGCTCGTAGAAGATCTCTTCGTTGTTGACGATGGCGAAGATGCGCTCACCGTCGGTCTTGACGATGTCGGGCTCGTCGACGCCTCGCTCCTGAACGTTGGTTCCTGAGTAGTCGATCCCCTCAACCTGCGAGGACGCACGGAACTCACCGCCGGCCTGAGGCCCCTCGGTGGCAGGCCCCACGGTCGTGGCCGCAGCGAAGTCCTCTTGCGAGAAGACACCATCTCGCAGCACCGGGAACGGGTAGTAGCCGCCGTACCCGTCGAGCCCCCACGGCCCAACCCGCAGCAGGGCTTCGGCCTTGAAGTGATCGAGGAGCTCCTCGCAGGAGTCGACGGTCGACAGCGCGGCCAGCGCCGCGAACGACGGCCTTTCGATGTGAGGAATCGAGCCACGGGTGGTGGGTGTCGTGCCGCCCGACAGCGTGGTGGTGGTACCGCCAGTCGTGCAGGCTGCTGCTACCAGGGCTAGGGCGATGATGAGAGCTGATTTGCGCATGTGACTCCTTGCTTACGGCTAGGACGCTGCGCACTCGGCTGAGGTTCCCCCTGGGCAGGGCTGGCGAGGCTTGAGGCTGCTACCTGGGTCGACGGACCGTCGCACCCTTCTTGGCCGCAATGTGCACCAGAGAGTCGCCACGACTGATGAGGGGGTTCTGCGTCTTGGCGATGACCCACCCCGCCCACGGGGCCTTGGCGACGGTCGGCTTGGACCCGAACGCATCCGAGATCGTTGCCAGCGCCGTCCCCGCGGCAACCGGCTGACCGAGCTCGACATGGATGTCGGCGATACCACTCTTCGGTCCCCTTATCCAGGTTGAGGCCTGGATGGTCCGGATAGGGACCTCCGCCTTGGGAACCCCCCAGTCCCCCATCTTCAGCTTCTGCATGACACGAAGCACCCCGGCTACCCCAACATCACAGGCGTCCGCGTCGAAGCGCAGCACCTGACCCGACTCGTACACCAGAACCCTTTTGCCGCGTTTGGTGGCAGCCTCCCGAAGCGAACCTGGCCGTACCTTGGCGTTGAGGACGAAAGGGGCACCGAACGCCTTACCCAGCCCGGCAGTGCCCCGCTCCGACATGTCGCCCCGGATCTGTGGGATGTTGATGCGGTGACCGGCGGCGGTGTGCAGATCGATGCCGAAGTCACAACGCTCGACGACTTCTCTCATGAAGAGGTTGGCGAGCTGGGCGGCCAGCGAACCTCGGCGGCTGCCGGGAAACGATCGGTTGAGATCGCGATGGTCTGGCAGGTAGCGGGACTCATTGACGAAGCCGAAGATGTTGACGATCGGCACCGCGATGACGGTGCCCGCAAGGTCGGCCGACACCAGCTGCGACATCACCCGCCGCACGATCGAGACTCCGTTTATCTCGTTGCCGTGGACGGCGCCGCTCAGCCATATGGTCGGCCCTGGTCGCTTGCCATTGACGACCGCCACCGGAAGAGAGAGCCAACCCCCCGTCGGCAAGCGAGCGACGTTGAGCTCGAAGCGGGCGCGGTGCCCGGGCATTACCTCTGTCTCCCCGACCGTAATCGTCGCTGCTGACTTGGTATTAGCCATCGGCGACTCCTTCGGAGACGAACTCGATGATGGCCCCGGCGACGTCGACGCCAGTGGCGCCTTCGATGCCCTCGAGTCCCGGCGAAGCGTTCACCTCGAGCACCAGTGGCCCCCGATCCGATTGCAGGATGTCGACTCCGGCAACATTGAGGCCGATCGCCGCAGCCGCGGTGATGGCGACCTGGCGCTCCTCGTCGCTGAGCTCGATGGCCTCAGCGGAACCTCCCCGGTGGAGGTTGGACCGAAACTCGCCCTCGGGGCCCTGACGGCGCATCGAGGCGACAACCTCGCCGCCGACAACGAAGGCCCGCACATCGGCGCCGTCTGCTTCTTCGATGAACTCCTGCACCAAGATGTTGGCGTCGAGCTGGCGCAACGCCTCAATGACAGAACTCGCCGCCTTGCGCGTCTCCGCCAGGACGACGCCGAGGCCCTGTGCCCCTTCCAAGAGCTTGATGACAACAGGCGGGCCGGGGGCAGCCTTGACGAGTCCGTCGATATCGGCAACTGAGTGGGCGAAGCCAGTTGACGGAATCCCAACGCCGGCCTTCGCCAGCAATTGCGTCGACCACAGCTTGTCGCGCGCCCTCGCCATGGCGACAGAGGCGTTCGCCGAGAAGACACCCATGAGCTCGAACTGCCTAACGATGGCCGTGCCGTAGAAGGTGTAGGAGGCGCCGACCCGCGGGACAACGGCGTCGAAGTCCAGGTATTCGCCGACGTAGGCCACGTGAGGCTCGCCCGACGTGATGTTCATGTAGCAGCGCAGGAAGTTGACGACCCTGACGTCGTGCCCCCGCTCCTTAGCCGCGTCGCGCAGCCGCGCGGTCGAATACAAGGACGAACGCCGCGACAGGATGCCAATGTCCACGAGGGCCTTTCCTAGAACGCGGAAGAGCTTACGAGGGTCAGGCCATACTGTCGGCGTGGAACGCAACGTCCTGGGAACCGAACTCGAGCCCTGCGGCATTGACCCTGTCACCGGCTTCTATCGGGACGGCGACTGCAACACCGGACCGCAGGACCGCGGCAGCCACACGGTGTGCGCCGTCGTGACCCGAGAGTTCCTCGAACACCAAAGGGGAGTCGGCAACGACCTCAGCACGCCGATGCCACAACACCGGTTCCCTGGTCTTGTCGCCGGCGACCGATGGTGCGTCACCGCCGGCAACTGGTTGCGCGCCCACCACGATGGCGTCGCGGCGCCGGTGGTGCTGGCGTCGACTCATGAAAGGGCGATCGACATCGTCCCGCTGTCAGCGTTGCAAGGGCACGCCGTCGACGTTCCGGCCGACCCCAGCGTCCTGGAGTAGTAGGTGCTTCCCGAGCAGCTCGCAGAAGCCTTCGCCGGCGAGTGGCAGCGGCTGTCAGCTCCGGGCGCCACGCTCACCGCAGAACAACGCCTCCAGGTTGCGAGGACCGCGCGCGCTGCCTACTCCGGAGCAGCAACCTCCACCGAACCCGTCCAACGCGCCGCAGCAAAGGTCTCACGAGCACCGGGCTCGATCCGCGAGAAGTGGGTCGAAGGAGTCGCCGCCGAGATCGGCTATCCCCAATACGTCGAGGTGGCCGGGGTCGTCGCTCGCCTGACGGCGGTCGACACCGTACATCGAGCTCTCGACCTCGAGCTGATGGCGTTGCCTGAGCCGCTGCCGGGCCAGCCAACCGGCGAAATCGATGACACCCTGCGGAAGAGGGCCGGCTGGGTTCCGATGACGGCCCCCAGCGTGGTGTACGCCCTCAGCATCGTTCCGGCCGAGATGAGAGCGCAAGAGGCCATGAGCGGACCCCTCTACTTGACCTATGAGGAAATGGATGATCCAGCACAGCCCGGTGTAATCCCTAGAGCGCAGAAGGAACTGATAGCGGCGCGCACCTCAGCGATCAACGAGTGCTTCTACTGAGTGCTGTCGCACAGCGTGATGCTCCGTGAGAGCGCCGAGGCCACCCGAATACCGCTCGATGCGAGAGCCATTACCGATCCGGCGATCGATCCGCTGATTCCTGCAGGCAAGCCCTTGCTGGCTTTCGTCGATGCGGCGCTGAGCGGTAATCGTCTGTCGGAGGCGAGGGCCAGCCTGACAGCCGTGCTGGGATGGGACGGCACGGTGGCGGCCGCCGCTGTCATCGGCAACTTCGAGATGATGAACCGTGTCGCCGACGCCAGCGGAATGCCGGTAAGCGCAGGCGCCCTGGCGCGGACTGAGGAGTGGCGGGCCGAGCTAGGCCTCGACCGCTTCCGCCACTGACGCACCAGGTCATGCCGCGGCCGTACTGTGCCCGCCATGACCGAGCCTGCCGTCACCGACCAGATCACCCAGCTGCGCTCTCTTCTCGACAAGGGCGAGATCGCCGAAGCAGCCGACCTGTTGGCACACCTCCGCAACCGCTGGCGCCACGAAGCGGCGTCGTTCTCCCCCGAGGTGGTCGCCGCGCTCCAGACACATGCGGCCTCGGTCAACGCCGCACAGCTCCGAGAGATAGACGATGCACTTCGTGACACCTTCGGCTACTCGTCCTTTCGCCCAGGGCAGAGAGAGATCATCGAGGCGGCGATCTCGGGCCGGGACTGCATCGGCATCATGCCGACCGGCGCCGGCAAGTCGCTGACGTATCAGCTGGCAGCACGGGTGCTCGGCGGGACCTCGTTGGTCATATCGCCGCTCATCGCCCTCATGAAGGACCAGGTCGATGCCCTCGACGAAATAGGGGTGCGCGCCACCTTCCTCAACTCGAGCCTTGATGCCGGAGAGCGTTCGGAGCGCGTCGCCAGAATGCGGGCCGGCGACTACGAACTGGTCTACGCAGCTCCCGAGGGACTCGAAGCATCGGTGGGAACGGCTCTCGCCGACATGGACCTCAGCCTCATCGCGGTGGACGAGGCACACTGCATCTCGCAGTGGGGTCACGACTTCCGGCCTGCCTATCGCAAGCTCGCCGGGCTCAAGTCGCGCTTCGGGGTGCCGGTGCTGGCTCTCACCGCCACGGCCACAGCAGAGGTGACACGCGACATCGAGGGTCAGCTCGGCCTGTCGGACGCCGTCGCCTTTCGCGGATCGTTCTTCCGGCCGAACCTCAAGATCCATCTCTTCAAGAAGGGCGACCACGATGGACGAAAGATCAAGGTGCGGGAGTCGATCGGCAAGCTTTGCCTGGCCCGCAAGGGCCAGAGCGGGATCGTGTACACGCTGTCGCGAGCGTCTGCAGAGTCAACGGCCGAGTACCTCAACCGTCTCGGAATCAGGGCGCTGCCGTACCACGCCGGTCTCAGCTCAGAGGACCGCACCACTACCCAGGACGCCTTCATACGTGACGACATCGACGTCGTCTGTGCGACGGTCGCCTTCGGGATGGGCATCGACAAGTCGAACGTCCGCTACGTCATCCACCGCGATATGCCCAAGTCGATCGAGGGCTACTACCAGGAGATAGGCAGGGCCGGCCGAGACGGCGTCGACAGCGACTGCATCCTCTTCTACTCCTGGGCAGACGTCTTGAACCTCGAGCGCATGGTTGGCCCAGGAGAAGTCGGCGACTCTCAACGGCGCCAGATCCGCGCCATGTACAACTGGGCAGACCACACACAATGCCGCCATCAGACGATCGCCGGCTACTTCGGAGAGGAGCTGGAGCGTTGCGTCACCTCGTGCGATGTCTGTTCCGGGATCGACCTTCTCGAAGGACTAACCGCCCAGCCCAAGGCCGCGTTCACGACGACGACGCCCGGAATGGCCGACGTAGTCCGCAGCTCGCCTCTCTTCGAAGACCTCAAGGCGGTGCGGCGCCAGCTGGCAGACGCCAAGGGAGTCCCCGCCTACATCGTGTTCAGCGACGCCAGCCTCCTGGCCATGGCGACCGCCCGGCCAACAACAGAGTCCGAATTGCTCAATGTCAACGGGGTCGGACCCAAGAAGCTGGAGTCATATGGCGATGCCTTCCTGGAGGTGCTCAGGGCTGTCGAGTAGCCGCCGCCGGTGGCGGTAGATTCGGCCTATGGACACCCGCTTCCTCGAGCACCTGGCCACGGAGACGGAAGGGCTTCGGGAGTCGGGCTTGTTCAAGCAGGAACGGACCATCGCGTCCCCTCAGGATGCCGTCATCACGCTGGAGGACGGCCGCCAGGTCGTCAACCTGTGCGCCAACAACTACCTCGGGCTTTCCAACCACCCCTCTCTGGTCGAAGCGGCAGACGAAGCGGTCCACGAATACGGCTACGGGATGTCGTCGGTTCGCTTCATCTGCGGCACCCAGAACGTCCACCTCGAACTCGAGAGCCGGCTGAGTGACTTCCTCGCAACCGACGACACGATCCTCTACTCGTCTTGTTTCGACGCCAACACCGGACTCTTCGAGACCATCCTCGGCCCCGAAGACGCCATCATCTCAGACGCCCTCAACCACGCCTCGATCATCGATGGGGTTCGGCTCTGCAAGGCGAAGCGCTTCCGCTACGGCAACAACGACCTGGACGACCTGCGACGCCAGCTGGAGGCCGCCAAGGACGCTCGCTTCCGGATGATCGCCACCGACGGGGTGTTCTCGATGGATGGCATCATCGCCAACCTCGTCGGCATCTGTGAACTGGCGGATGAGTACGACGCCTTGGTGATGGTCGACGACTCGCATGCCGTCGGGTTCGTCGGCGACCACGGCGGTGGGACTCCGGAGCACTGGGGTGTGCAGGAACGCGTCGATGTTGTCACAGGCACGCTGGGCAAGGCCCTCGGCGGCGCCTCTGGCGGCTACACGTCTGGGCGCTCCGAGATCATCGGCTGGCTGCGACAGCGGTCACGTCCCTATCTCTTCTCGAATTCGCTGGCGCCGGTCATCGCCGCGACCTCGTTGACGGTGCTCAAGATGCTCCGCGAGAGCGATGAGCTACGCGTTCGGCTGCGCGACAACTCGTCCTACTTCCGGTCCGGCATGGAGTCCGCAGGTTTCTCGTTGGCGGGTGCCGGACACCCGATCATCCCCGTCCTGCTAGGCGACGCCCGGCGCGCCACCGAGCTAGCGGACGGCCTCTTGGACGAGGGCATCTACGTCATCGGCTTCTCCTTCCCCGTCGTGCCCGAAGGCCAAGCCCGCATCCGCACCCAGATGTCCGCCGCCCACACCACGGAGCACCTCGATCGAGCGATCGCGGCCTTCTCCAAGGTCGGCACCAAGCTCGGAGTCGTCGGCTGATGCGCGCACTGGTCAAGGCGAGGCCCGAGCCCGGCATCTGGATGGAGGATGTCGACAAGCCGGTCGTCGGGCACAACGACGTCCTCATCCAGGTCACTAAGAGCGCCATCTGCGGCACCGACCTCCACATAGTCAACTGGGACACCTGGGCGCAAAACACGATTCCGATACCGATGGCCATCG
>JAZFSG010000094.1:0-3055 GCA_036446035.1 Acidimicrobiia bacterium
TAAACATCTCTGGCTCGGCCGATATCGAACTAGTCGGGGCAGCGGAGTCACTGTCGATAGTAATAAGCGGGTCCGGGGACATCGACGCCTCCGACCTGGTTACCAAGACAGGGTCGGTGAGGATCTCCGGCAGCGGCGACATCTTGGTCAACGCCACAGACGAGCTCGACATAACCATCAGCGGATCTGGCAAGGTCGAGTACATCGGCAGCCCCATCGTCAACCAGACGATCTCCGGCACCGGCTCAGTTTCTCAGCGCTAATCCTCCCCCTCCAGGGGGAGGTGGCCGAGCGCAGCGAGGTCGGAGAGGATCGAACTGCGGTCTACGCAACGTGACGGCTGTGACGACGGCGAGGGGGGCTTCCTCGCGGACGCGTGTGCACGAAAGCCTCCGCCTCCACGCCCTCCGGGCGTTCCGGCGCCTCCCCATAGGGGGGAGGACCGGCGAAGCCGGGGAGGGGGCAAGCAGCCGACGGACTAGTGGCCTTCGGCTACCTCGACGATGTCTTGGGCGACTAGGCCGTGAGCTTCCTCGTGAACCTTGGCTGCTGCCTCGGCGTTGGGCGCTTCGACGAGGCAGAACACGGTGCCTGCCGCCTCGTTGAACCAGTACTGCTTGTAATCGACGCCGTACTTCTCCTGCGTCGCCAGGTCTGCTGCGTGAGCTCCGGCCACAGCTTCAGCCGTGAGGCCTTCGACGGCGTGGTGGGTGTCCATGAACAATGGCACGGTGGTTCCTTCTGATAGGGATATCCCTTGAGTATGGCACGCCAGTGATCCGACAGGCCGACGGCACCTCTCAGCAGGCGTTGCGACTCTCTCCCCCCAGCGAGCGGAGCGAGCGCTGGGGGGAGTACCGGCGAAGCCGG
Organism: Acidimicrobiia bacterium; assembly: GCA_036446035.1. Taxonomy (GTDB): domain Bacteria; phylum Actinomycetota; class Acidimicrobiia; order Spongiisociales; family JAOTWH01; genus CAXMQS01. The sequence continues at coordinate 871 of JAZFSG010000094.1, forward strand.
GGGGGGAGGGCAGGCGCCCGAGCAACGTTGCTGGTTCCCACCCGTGAGTGGTGCCTACTCCTGTCCCTGCGACGCCGCCACGACGAACTGGAAGAGGAGGTTGGCCGCCAGGATCGTTGTTTGCGATCCGTGGTCGGTCATGGGGTTGACCTCGTTGAGGCACAGACCGCGGGCCCGCGGCGCCAGGTCCACAAGCAGATCGATGAGCTGGCGGCTGGTGAGGCCGCCGGGCTCGTGCCAGCCGACGCCGGGGGCGTTCGCCGGATCGAGGACATCGATGTCGACGGCAACGAAGACGTGGTCGACATCGGCCACTGCGTCGGATATCTGCTCGGAGATGGCGGCCGCCCCCGCCGAGTGAACCCGGGCTGCCGATATCTCGGTGAGCCCCACTGAATCGATGAAGGCCTTCGACGAGGGGTAGTTGAAGTTGCGAACCCCAACCTGCACCGATCGGGCTGGGTCGACCCTCTCCAGCTCGAGGGCACGTCGCATACCGCTCGATTGGCTGTGGCGCCCCTGGTCTCCCGACTCATCCATGAGGTCGAGATGAGCATCGAAATGCACAATGCCGACCGATCCACCGACTGCATCGTGAACGCCCTCAACCGCCGGGAACAAGATCGAGTCGTCGCCGCCGACCACCAAGGGGACGCGGTCCTGGAGTGCCTGTTCGTGGGTAGCGGCCCGAACGGCAGCCAGCGTCAGCGCAAGGTCGTGGGGCACAACCGCGGCATCGCCAGCGTCGATGAGCTGGTTGGCGTCGAAGGGGACCACCTCGTCGCGGTCCAGCCAGTAGATGCGGCCATCCTCGACCCGGCGCTTCATCCACTCCAGGTTGCGCCGGATCTCGTCCGGGGCGTAGCGAGCACCCGGCCATCCGAGAGTGGCCGCCCCGTCATACGGCGCCCCGATGAATGCGAACTCCCGGATCATGCAGCGATGCTACGCCTGACTTCAGTCGTCCGCTGCGGCACGCCTCACCTCTCCCTCCGGAGGAGGAACGAGCACCGTCTCTCCCTCCAGCGAGCGGAGCGAGCGTTGGGGGGAGTACCGGCGAAGCCGGGGAGGGGGGCAGGCCAGCAGCTAGTAGCCACTAGCGAGGGCCGACGGGCCATCTCTCTAGGGCCACTCGCCCCTAACGACTAGGGCCGCCGTTTGGCACTCTGTCTCCCAAAGACCCGAGGAGAAGAGCGTTGGACCGCGCATATGTAACAGTCGACGGCAATGAGGCCGCGGCCCGGGTGGCGCACGCCGTCAGCGAGGTCATCGCCATCTACCCCATCACCCCGGCCTCGCCGATGGGGGAGCTGTCGGACGCCTGGAGCAACCAGGGTCGTCAGAACTTGTGGGGCACCATCCCCGAGGTCATCGAGATGCAGTCCGAGGGCGGGGCCGCCGGCGCCATCCACGGCGCCACCCAGACCGGCGCCCTCACCACCACCTTCACCGCCAGCCAAGGCCTGCTGTTGATGATCCCCAACATGTACAAGATCGCCGGCGAGCTGTCGCCGACGGTCATCCACGTGGCCGCCCGCACCGTCGCCACCCACGCCCTCTCCATCTTCGGTGACCACTCCGACGTCATGGCCGTCCGCCCCACCGGCTTCGCCATGTTGGCCTCGGCCTCGGTGCAGGAGGCCCAGGACCTGGCACTGGTGTCGCACGCCGCCACCCTGCGCTCCCGGGTGCCTTTCCTCCACTTCTTCGACGGCTTCCGCACCTCCCACGAGGTAGACAAGATCGAGGGCGTCAGCGACGAGACCATTTCGGCCATGCTGGACGCTGAGGCCATCACCGACCACCGCCTGCGGGCCCTCAACCCTCACCACCCGGTGCTGCGGGGGACCGCCCAGAACCCAGACGTCTTCTTCCAGGCCCGCGAGGCAGCCAACCCCTTCTACTCCGCCGTGCCCGGCATCGTCACCGAGGAGATGGAGCGCCTGGCCGCCCTCACCGGGCGCAGCTACCACCTCTTCGACTACCACGGGGCCCCAGACGCCACCAAGGTCATCGTGATGATGGGGTCGGGCGTCGGCGCCGTCCAAGAGGCCGTCGACGCCATGGTGGCCGCCGGAGACAAGGTCGGCCTGGTCAACGTCCGCCTCTACCGACCCTTCGACGTCGACGCTTTCGTTGCCGCTGTGCCCGAGACCACCACCGCCATCGCCGTGCTCGATCGCAC
>JAZFSG010000095.1:0-49197 GCA_036446035.1 Acidimicrobiia bacterium
CAGGTATGCGAACTCGGGTTTGGTTGCCACGAACATCGTCACGATGCCCGAGAGGTTGCGATTCATCTGGGCCATCGAGAGTTCGTAATCGAAGTCGCTGATCGCTCGCAGCCCTTTGACGATGACATCGGCGTCGATCGATGCTGCCTGGTCGACGAGGAGGCCCTCGAACGTGGTCAACTCGACGTTGCCCATCGGGTCGCAAGACGTCGCCAGCATGGCAAGGCGCTCGACGTCACTGAAGAGAGGCTGTTTGGTCGAATTGAGAAGTATCGCCACAACGACGCTATCGAACACGGCCGAGCAGCGAGAGATCACGTCGATGTGCCCGTTGGTCGGTGGGTCGAAACTTCCTGGTACTAGCGCTGTGCTCATGGTTATCTGCGTTGGTATCGCCACAGGACGGAATCTCCGTACCTGCGGTCGCCGAGCACCGTCATCCGCGACGGCACCCGCACCTCGGGCTCGCCGGCCCTCCGGTGCACAACAACGGTAGCCGCAGAGGCAGTCGCCGACACGAGATCCTCCAGCAGCGCCGCGATGACGTCCGCTTCCATGGCGAATGGAGGATCGACGAAGACCAGGTCGAACGAACCACCGAGACGTCGAACAGCGGAGACGGCATCCCCGGCGATGATCTCGCCGTCAAAACCGGTGGCCTCGAGGTTGGAACGAAGCGACTTCAGCGCCGGCCTTGCCTTCTCTATGAAGGTGGCGCTGGCGGCGCCGCGACTGAGGGCCTCGATGCCGAGTGATCCTGACCCGGCGAACAGATCGAGCACTCGGGCGCCTGTGACCTCGGGGGCGATGGCGCTGAACAGAGCCTCCCTCGCGCGCGATGTCATCGGGCGGGTATCGAGGCCCTTCGGCGCGGTTAGTTTGCGGCCCTTGGCGGTGCCGGCGATCACCCTCACGAGATGAACAGCCATTCGACGTCCTCGCCGAGCAAGGCCCGGATCTCCTCGGCGAGATCCGGGTAGCGCCCAAGCGAGGGGTCGCTGTCGACAAGGGCGAAGGCTTCCCTCCTGGCATCCACCAGTAGATCGAAGTCCTTGAGAATGTCGGCCAGCTTTAGATCCGCCATACCGGCCTGGCGGGCGCCGAACACCGTGCCCTGACCTCGAATCGCCAGGTCCTCCTCGGCCAGCCGAAAGCCATCTGTGGTCTCGGTCATTGCGGCGATCCGCCGCTCCCCCTCGGTGGTTGTGGGCTCGGCTACGAGAATGCAGGTCGCAGCGTGCTCCCCTCGGCCGACCCTGCCCCGCAGCTGGTGGAGCTGGGAGAGGCCAAAGCGATCCGCATCCTCTATGAGCATGACAGTCGCGTTCGGAATGTCGATCCCGACCTCGATGACGGTGGTGGCAACGAGAACGTCGACGTCTCCAGCCCGCACCGAGGTCATCACCGCCTCCTTGTCCTTGGGGGGCAGCTGCCCGTGGATCAGCCCGAGTCGGAGATCACTGAAGACGGCGCCCAGTCGTTCGTACTCGGCGGTCGCCGAAGCCGCGTACACCTTGTCGGAATCCTCGACCAGAGGGCACACCACGAAGGCCTGCCTGCCGGCGGCCGCCTCGGAGCGGATGAGGTCGTGGGCCGAACTCTGAGCGCCGGGAAGAAGGTGGATGGTCTTCGTGGGTGAGCGACCCGGCGGCATCTCGTCGATCACCGAGACGTCGAGGTCGCCGTAGAGAGTCATCGACAGGGTGCGAGGGATCGGGGTCGCGGTCATGATCAGCAGATCGGGCTCGACGGCTCCACCCTTGGCACGCAACGACACCCGCTGATGCACCCCGAAGCGATGCTGCTCGTCGACGACGGCAACGCCCAGCCGGGCGAACTCGACGCTCTCCTGGATCAACGAGTGGGTTCCGACAACGATGTCGACCGCCCCGTTGGCGATGTACTCGATGACATCGTCTCGGGAAGCGTCCTGGAAGTTGACGGTGGCGTTGTTGGCGGTCAGCAGAGCCATCCGCACTCCTCTGGCATCGGTCGGGGAGAAAAGGTCGTCCATGCCAAGAGCCGCGCCCTCCCCCCGGAATGGTGGAGCCATCCCGGCGCCTGCCAGCAGGTCGGTGATGCTCAGGTAGTGCTGGTCGGCAAGCACTTCGGTGGGAGCCATGACCGCGGTCTGGTAGCCGCCTTCAACAGCAGCGAGCAGCGAAGCAACGGCAACAACCGTCTTGCCACTTCCGACCTCTCCTTGTAGCAGCCGGTGCATCGGGTGAGGGCGCGATAGGTCGTGGCGTATCTCACTCATCACCCTCTCCTGGGCGTCGGTGAGCGGATAGGGAAGCCCCGATATGAACTCATCTGCCAGCTCACCGTCGACCTCATGGGCGATGCCCTTGGCGTCTTCGATCTGGCGGTGCTTACGCATGGCAAGGGCCACCTCGAGCCGAAACAGCTCGTCGAATACCAGCCGCCTACGGGCCGCCTGGGCTTCTTCCATGTGCTCGGGGAAGTGGACGCCGGCGATGGCAGAGTCACGGTCGACAAGGTCGAGTCGGTCGAGAATCTCCTGCGGCACGGCCTCGGCTATCGGTCGACTGCGGTTCAGGGCGTTGTGGATGGCCCGCCGCAGGTAGCCGGGCCCGATCCCTGCGACCGTTGGGTGCACCGGCACCACGCGGCCCGTCACCAACGACTCCCCGGGCTTGTCGAGCACATCGACGTCTGGAGAGTTGATCTGCAGCTTGCCGCGATAACGCTCGACCTTGCCGGAAAGGGCAACCTCACTGCCTTCGGTGAGTTGGCGGACCCGGAACGCTTGGTTGAACCAGACTGCGAACAGATAGCTGTCCCCGTCGAAGAGAGTGGCATCGACGATCGTGAGCTTGCCCCGGGCACAGCGCATCTTCACCGAGGTGATGGTGCCAACGGCGGTGACCTCCTCCCCCGGCGGGAGCTCCGCTATCGGCAGAACGCGCGATCGGTCGATGTAGCGGCGGGGGGCATGCACCAGGAGGTCTGCAACTGTCGAGATCCCTGATTCGGCGAGCTTGTCTGCGCGCTTCCCACCTAGCCCTTTGACCTCACCAGCGCTGATCCTCGACAGATAGGCGAGGCTACGGCCGCTCACGGCGGCTAACGGCCGTCGGAACCGAAGCGAAGGTGATGGGCGAACTGCTTGCCATCGCGCTCTTCGGTGTCAAAGACGACCCGCTGGCCTTGACGGAGGGTGCGAAAGAGACTCTCGGAGAGAGATCCTGGACCAAGGAAGATCTCGGAACGGTCGTCGGAGACGATGATGCCGATGCCCGTGCCGGGGTCGTAACTCTTGACGACGCCCTGCATCAGGCCTTCTCGATCTTGCCCGCCTTGATGCAAGACGTGCACACCCGGATGCGACGCGAGTTGCTGCCATGGCGCACTCGGACGCGCTGGATATTCGGCAGCCAGCGACGGCTGGACCGCTTGTGTGAGAAGCTGACTTGCTTGCCGACCCACGGTTCTTTGCCGCAGACCTCGCATCGATAGGACATCTATGAACTCCTGGAGCGCCGCGAGGATAGCGAGCCGGTGCTGAGGCCCTCGCCGAAAGCCGGGGGTAGAGTGCGCTGGAACCGACAATAGGAGGGTAATTCGTGGTCGAGGCCTACATCTTGATCCAGAGCGAGGTCGGCAAGGCTGCTCAAGTAGCTCAGGCAGTTGCAGGGATTCCGGGCGTCACAGAAGCCAAGGCCGTTACCGGTCCCTACGACGCCATCATCCACGCCGAGGCTGACGACGTCGACGGACTCGGCAAACTCGTCGTCGCTCGTATCCAAGCAGTCGAAGGCATCACTCGCACACTCACCTGTCCAGTCGTCAACGTCTAGGAGACGTTTCCCGTGCGACAGGTCCTTGGCGCGCTCGCAGTCGCCGCGACGGTTCTCGTCGCCGCCCCAGCGTCGGCATCAGTCTCTAACGGTCAGATCGCTTTCTCAACCTCGCGCGACGGCAACTTCGAGATCTACGTCATGGACGCGGACGGCGGCAACAAGACCCGCCTGACGTCGAACAGCGCCACCGACCTCGGTCCAGCATTCTCGCCAGACGGCACGAGGATCGCCTTCTCCTCGCTGCGGAACGGCAACTGGGACATCTATGTGATGGACGCAGACGGCTCCGACGAGGCCAGGGTCACCACGGACGCCGCCTTCGACGGTGAACCGTCATGGTCCCCGGACGGCTCGACGATCGTCTTCTCCTCGGAGCGTGATGGGTCCCGCAACATCTACCGCGTCGATGCCGACGGCAGCGACGCCTTCGCCCTCACCGCCACCGCGTTCACAGACGCCAATCCGCGGTGGTCGCCGAACGGCACCACCATCGCCTTCGACTCCTCGCGAGATGGAAACCGCGACATCTTCGTCATGAATACAGACGGCACCGGACAAACCCCGATAACGACCGACCCAGCCGATGACTCGCTTCCCTCGTGGTCACCTGACGGTTCCCGGATCGCATTCACAACCGATCGCGACGGCAACAACGAGATCTACGTCGTGGAAGCCGACGGCGTCAATCGGATCCGCCTGACAACCAACGCCGCCTCCGACACGGGAGCCGGCTGGTCCCCAGACGGCTCCAAGCTCGCCTTCTGGTCGCTCCGAAGCGGTGACGCCGACATCTTCACGATGGACGCAGACGGCGGAGGTGTTCTCAAGCTGACCTCGTCGAGCGCCTTCGACAGCTCGCCGTCGTGGCAAACGCTGATCTCGACGCCCGTCGGCCTCGTCGACAGGACACAGGGCTTCTGGCACCTGCGCACCATCGATGGCAACGTCGCAGGCTTCTTCTACGGCAATCCGTTCGACATCCCGCTCATGGGCGATTGGGACTGCGACGGCGTCGACACCCCGGGTCAGTTTCGACCGTCGAACGGCCTCGTCTACGTGCGCAACACCAACACCAGCGGCATCGCGGACGCCGACTACTTCGTCGGTAATCCCGGAGACATCCCGCTGTCGGGCGACTTCGACGGCGACGGCTGTGACACCGTCGCCGTGTACCGACCGGCGAACCGCACCGTCTACCTCTTCAACAGCCTCGGTGCCGGTGGGGCGGGGCTCGGAGCAGCAGACATAGCCTTCGAGTTCGGCAACCCTGGCGACCTGCCGTTCGCCGGCGACTTCGATGGCGACGGCACCGACACAGTTGGCGTGCACCGCCCTGGTACCAACTTCGTCTACTTGCGTAACACCAACTCTGCCGGATTCGCCGACACCAAGTTCTTCTTCGGCAGGATCGGCGACATCGTGTTCGCCAGCGACTTCAACGGGGACTCACGCGATTCGGTCGCGGCGTTCCGTCCGGACACCAGTCAGTTCGTGATCCAGTTCGTCAACGGAACGCGTCCGCCGGATGAGGTGTTCACGTTCGGAAGCGAAGATTGGTATCCCGTGGCAGGAGCGTTCGGCTTCTAGGGGCGGTCGAGCGCCAGCTGCACGAGCTCATCGCAGAGCTCGGCGTAGGTCATCCCGGTGGCCAGCCACATCTTGGGGAAGCCACTGATGGGTGTGAACCCCGGCATCGTGTTGACCTCGTTGACCAGAAAGCCCCGCTCGGCGTGGTAGCGGAAGTCCACCCTCGCCAGGCCGACACAGCCGAGGACCTCGAAGGCTCTGGCCGCCAGGACCCGCACCTCCTCGGTCTGTGAAGGAGTCAGGTCGGCAGGCGCCACGAACTCGGACGTGTCGTCTTTGTACTTTGCGTCAAAGTCGTACCACTCGCCCGCCAGCTTGATCTCCCCCGGAAGCGAGGTCCGCGGCCCCTCGAGGACCGCAACCTCGATCTCACGACCGGGAATGCTCTCTTCCAGGAGGACCTTCTCTGACAAGGCGAAAGCAGCATCGAGCGCCGCCGACAGCGCCGTTGGGTCGTCCACCCGGGAAACACCGAGCGACGATCCCATGGAGGCGGGCTTCACGAAGAGCGGGTAGCCGATCTCATCGGCCACCGCAGCCTCCTCCGGGGAGTGGATCGCCCGGTAACGAGCCGTCGGCAATCCGGCATGCTCGAAGAGACGCTTGGCGATGTCCTTGTCCATCGCCAGGGCCGAACCCAGAACACCGCAGCCGACGTAGCGAACACCGGCCATGTCGAACATGCCCTGAATCGTGCCATCCTCGCCGAACGGGCCATGCAGCACGGGGAAAACGACGTCGAATGGGATTGACCCATCGGGTCCCGATATCGTTCCCTCGGGAATCGAGAAGGAGACCGTCGGGCCAGCTGCTACGAGAGGGTCGGACCCGCTCGCAGCGAGGTGCCAGCTCCCCGAACGATCGATGCCCACAGGCAGGACCTCGTGGCCGGCTCCATCAAGCGCCTCGAGAATCGCGACCGCAGAAACGCAGGAAATCTCATGTTCGGCCGATCTTCCGCCGAAAACGAGCAAGACATGAGCCATCCCATCGAGCCTATCGCCACGCCCTCAAAGGCCTCACTGGTGCGCTCGCCGTACAGACGCCGCGTTGCTCTGATCATGGCGACGATCACGGCGGCGGGCGGCGGTGCTCTGCTCTACGCAACCATCGACCGCGACGCCCTGGACGATTCGACTATGTGGATGCCCCTGGTGGCCATCGGTGTCACGACCCTGGTGATGGCATCCTGGCGCTGGAGAAGGGGCAACAGCCTGCTCGTCGACGTCCCTGCCCTGGCTTGGGCAGCGGTCGTGTTGTGGGGCTTGCTTGCCGGCGCTCGCCTGTTCGAAGAGGTCCCCCCGACGGCGGCGTTCGCCACCGCAACGCTCATCGGCATCTCGCTCCTGGCCCGGCCACTACCCGTTGGCATCATGGCGATCGCCACCCTTGGCACCTATTACGTGACCACCCGCCAGGTCGAACCACCGCCAGCCGGGTGGGATCTATGGGTTCCGTATGCCGGCCTGGCATCAGTCGTGTTCATCGCGGCGGCGGCAGCTGCCGCCTTGAACATCTCATCGCGACGCAGCGATACGCAGCTGATCAACATGGCCACAAAGGAGAGGGAGCTGGAGCGGCGCAGCGCCGACATCGAGCGCCTCTACGACATAAGCAGCACGCTCGGCGCCGGCCACAGTAGGGCCGAAGTCCTCCCTGAGCTGGTGGCCAAGGTGGCCATCTCCGTCAACGCCAAGGTCGGGTTGGTTGCGATGTACAACCCTGCCGAGCAGGCGCTCGAGGTCATCTCGCCCATCTGGGTGGCAGGCCACGCGCTGCGCGCCGAGGGTTACGTGCTTCCGCTCACCGAGAAGAGCTTCAGTCAGCAGGTCTTCGTGTCAGACACGGCCGAGTTCTCCAACTCGATCGATGGGGACGGACTGCTGCGCGACCTTGACGCCACCCGGGCTGCGGCAGTGCCCCTGCACCGAGAGTCTCGGACCATCGGAGTGATGATGGTCACGGACAAGGAGAGTGGACCATTCGAGGAGAGCGATCTCAGCCTCCTGAAGTCACTGGCAGCTCCAGCGGCGCTGATCCTCGAGCACTTCACGCGCTTCGAGGAGGCCAAGGCGACCAGTGAGAAGATGACGGAGCTGGCCCAGCTGAAGAGTGACTTCGTCTCCGTGACGAGCCACGAGCTGAGAACTCCCCTTACCTCGATCATCGGGAGTCTGGCGACGCTTGCCAGGCCCGAGCTGGCGCCAACAGATCCTGGTGCCCTGCAGCTCCTGTCCTCGGCACAGCGACAGGCCGATCGCCTCAAGAGGCTCATCGAGGACCTCCTGACTGCTTCACGCCTCGACAACAGGGCTCTGCCGTTGCGGCCCCAGTCGATCGATCTCGCCGAGTTCGTACGCGACGCGGTACGGAGTCTTCCGGCAGCAGACGAGTTCGTTTCCCTCGATCTGGCGACCGAGATCCCCACCCTCAACGCCGATCCAGACCACGTCAGGCGCATCGTCGTCAACCTCGTCGAGAATGCGATGAAGTACGCGCCCGGATCGAAGATCGAAGTCGTCGCCAAGGCATCCGGCAAAGAGGTGTGGGTGTCCGTCGTCGACCATGGTCCCGGCGTCCCCTACGAGCTTCACGACCACATCTTCGACAGGTTCACCCAGGTCGGCGACCACGCAACTCGGGTGAAGGGCGGCACCGGCCTCGGCCTTTCGATCGTGCGGGGTCTCGCTGAGGCCATGGGCGGTCGCGTTTGGTACGAACCAACCATCGGCGGCGGGGCGACCTTCTCACTGGCCCTGCCGCTGCAGCAGCGGACCCTCAGCTAGTCGCCGGCAGCAGCGATGGCGTGGAAGCCGCCGTCGACGTGCACTACCTCTCCCGTGGTGGCCATCGCCCAGTCAGATAGCAGCACGCAGATCATCCTCGCCACCGGGTCGGGGTTGGCGGTGTCCCACGGCAAGGGCGAGCGCTCATCCCAGACGGCGGAGAACCTCTCGAAGCCGGGAATCGACTTGGCGGCGACTGTACCAAGGGGACCTGCCGACACCGCGTTGACCCTGATGCCCTTCGGTCCGAGGTCGCGGGCCAGGTAGCGGGTTATCGCGACCAGCGCCGCCTTGGCCACTCCCATCCAGTCGTACCCAGGCCATGCCTGGCGATTGTCGAAGTCGAGCGTCACCAGGGAGCCGCCGCCTGCCTTCTCCATGAGAGGAAGCAGGCCGGCCGCCAACGCTTTGTAGGAGTAGGCGGATGTCGTGAATGCCGTTGCCGCGCTCTCGGATGGCGTGTTGAGGAAATTGCCGCCGAGAGCGTCGTCCGGCGCGAAGCCGATGGCGTGCAGCGCTCCGTCCACGGCGCCCCACCGCTGTGTCAAGTCGGCGACAAGTGCATCCATGTGGGCTGGGTCGTTGATGTCGAGTTCGAGGACCTCTGGCGGCTTCGAGAGTCGCTGCGCCGATCTCTCCGTGATGCTCATCCCTCGACCGAAGCCAGTGAGAACGATGTCGGCGCCCTCCTCCTGGGCCACACGGGCGCAGTGGAAGGCGATGGAGTCATCGGTGAGGACACCGGTGATAACCAGACGTTTTCCATCTAACAACACGAGGGCACTCTAGGTATCAGCCAACGTTGGAGTACGCCCGAAGGCCTAGACCCATTACGAAGAGAAGCAGAAGTCCGTAGGCCAGGGCCGGCTTCTTCGCCAACGTCGGACGGTAGATGTAGGCGAAGGAGAGCGTGAACAGGATGACCATTCCGTAAAAGACGTGAAACGTGTCGGGCCGCAGATCACGCGCGTACAGGATGAGGCCGAGGCCGACCTGCACCAGCATCGCCGAAATCGCGATACCACGACCCCATGAGAAGAGGACGGTCGGCGCCGTCTTGCGAAGATGGAGGGCGAGGCCCCAGAGTCCGACGCCACCGTTGGTGATAGTTGCGACCCAGAACCAGGCCCTATGAAGCTCGAGAACGCTCATCGTCTATTCACTGAGATCGGCGATCGTCACCGATAGGTGCTGGAACAGCGCGGCGCTCGACAGGTGGATGTTGACTCCGTGGGCCCCTCCGCCGATGGCGACCTGCCCGTCTGGCACGGACGAGTCTGCGAACACCGGGAACCTGGACGCGGCGCCGAGCGGAGTGATGGCGCCACGCTCATAGCCGGTGGCCTCTCTGGCTTCTTCGGCTGATGGCATCGTCACTCTGGAGACGCCAAGTGCCTTGCGCAGTTTCGGCCAAGACATCTGGCGCGGACCTGGCATGAGGATGAACAGGTAGTCGTCGGTGCCTCGGCGGACGATCAGCGACTTCAGGAGATGCTCTGCGTCGATTCCCTGAAGCTCGGCGCTCTCCTCAACCGACTTAGCCCGCTCGGTTCGCACTACGTCGAATTCGATGTCGGAGCCCTCGAGCTCAGCGATGGCCGGAGTCGACTCAGGCTCAGATCTCATCGAGGAGCTGCTGCTTCTTCTCCTCGAACTCGGCGTCGGTGATGGAGCCGAGACGGTGAAGCGAGGCCAGGCGTTCCAGCGTCGCGGTCGGGTCCTCCGCTATCTCCTTACCGATGGCCGCGACGCGGTCCTCGCGGACTTGATACAGGAGCGACTGGAACTTTTCCGGCGATCCGATATCGGTGAAGTGGCTCTGCCCCATCTCCCCCGCGGACTCGATTACGAGGTCGCCGGACCGCAATACTCGCTCGAGGATGGTCTGGCTGAACCGAACGTCATTGATGTTCTCCAGCGGCAGGTCAACCCCTCGCCTGGCGATGATCCCCCGCCTCGTGATCAGGCGCTCGTCGGTCAGCACATACCAAGTGAAGAACCAGGTGACGAAGCGCCACAATCCCCAATAGAGCCAGGCGGCGAACGCGACGCCAGCGATAACGAGGGGCGCCGTGCCGTCCCAAAGCATGAAGGCGCCGATGCCGACCGCCAAGAAGAGCAACGACCACAGCGCCGGCACCGCCAGCATTCTCCAGTGAGGCCGAAACTCCGTGAGGATCTCTTCGCCCTCGGTGAGCAGTTCTTTGGGGAAAGCCATGGGAAAAAGCCTAACGGCGGGCTGTCGGCTTTGGGCCGAGCGCCGCCAGGTCGGAGGGGGCTTGCTGTTTCCTCCCCACCAGAGGTGGCCGAGCGCCGCCAGGTCGGAGGGGGCTTGCTGTTTCCAGCTCTTGCCACCACTCGAGAGGCGCCCGACGCGGCCGTGAGGAAGCTCAAAGCTCCCAAAACGAAAAACCCCGAGGGAGCCTTAGCCGAAGCTTTGGCCCTCTCGGGGCTTTCTCACGAGGCGACCTTGCGACCGCTCCGAGGTCCCTCCGAACCGAAGTTCTTCGGGCGTGGCCTCTGCAGTTCGATCCAGTGAGTCCGAAGACCCTCTGGGCCGTCCCCCGTGAAGGGGTACCCGTAGAGGCCGCTCTTCCGGCCCTTTCGAGCCTTCAGAGTGTTGGAACCCCGAGGGAGCCTCAGCCGAAGCCTTAGCCCTCTCGGGACTCCAGTCGAAGCGACCTTGCGACCGCTCCGATTCCTTCCGGGCCGAAGCCCTTCCGGAGCGGCTCCGTTCGGTTCGATCCAGTGAGTCCGAAGACCCTCTGGGTCGTCCCCCGTGAAGGGGAAACCCGGCGAAGCCGTCCAAGGACCCTTGCGAATCCCTAGAAGAGATTCCGTTTCGTTGAGGCGGTTAAACCTCCCCGTCTCCCTTGCGAGAGTGGCGGAACCTCACCCGTTGGACCCGAAGGTCCTCTGGGTCTCCGCTCAGTTGCCTGAGCTGAGGAGAGAAACTTAAGAGCCGAATGCCCGATGGTCAAGCTGGAGAGGTAGGAAGTTTTCGCGTCTCAGTTCCACTTTTCGCGCAGTGCCAAGTGCAGCTTTCGCGCACTTCCGAGGCCTCGGAGGTGCGCAGTCTCAGGCATGGCGGAAGGGCACGAAGAAGCGGAGCTTCGCTGCGCCGCACGACATCGCGAACGCAGGCATCGCGATACCGGCGTGCGGTTGCGGAGGCAGGAGGGAAGATCACGATCGAGCCCTTTCATCATCGCCGCGATGAGGAGGCCCGAGTCCGTTGACGGAGGTGGAAGGTCGAGGCCGATCCGATTGACGGAGGTGGAGAGGGTCGATACCGCGATCTTCTCCAGAATTACGGAAACCCCGAGGGAGTCTCGGCCGAAGCCTTGACCCTCTCGGGGTTCCTCTTGAGGCCACCTTGCGGTTGCTCCAAGTTCCCTCCGAACCGAAGTTCTTCGGGCGTGGTCTCGTCGGTTCGATCCAGTGAGTCCGAAGACCCTCTGGGCCGTCCCCCGTGAAGGGGTACCCGGCGAGACCGCCTCCCTGAATCCTTGCGGACCCTGAGAGGAAGCTGAAACCTATCCCATCTCGCGGCAACCTTCAAGTGGGAGAGAGTGATTGTTTTCGCGTTCTCGGAGCCCTCCGAATTACACGCGTGTCACTCGCTTGTCGTAGAATCACGGTCGTGGATACCACTCTTGAAGAAGGGGTCAGACCCAACGAGATCACGCGGCTCTCCCCCAGCCGCGCCTCTGACTTCAAGCTCTGCCCGCAGCTGTTCAAGTTCAGGGCCATCGACCGGCTGCCTGAGCCCTCGACTGTGTACCAGGCTCGGGGCACTACAGCTCACCTCGCGCTGCAGCGTCTCTTCGATCTTCCATCCCCGGAGCGAACTCCCGAAGCACTCTTCAATCTCTTCCGCAAGGCTTGGGTGGAGCTGAAGGATGAGGAGTACCCCGGCCTCTTCGAGTCCGTCGAGGAGGAGCGTGCCTGGGGGTTGGAGAGCCTCGAGCTGCTCGCCAACTACTTCCTGGTCGAGGATCCGCGTAGCTTCGATCCAGTCGATCGCGAGCTCGACATGACAGAAGATCTCGACTCGGTGGCCATGCGCGGCATCTTGGATCGCATCGAGGAGAACGAGAACGGCGATCTCATCATCGTCGACTACAAGACGGGCAAGGCGCCCCCCGAGCGCTACTCGCTTTCGGCCTTCTTCGCCCTCAAGATCTACGCCCTGCTCATTCGCAAACGAACGGGCCGCACCCCGGTCGAGCTTCGCCTGCTCTACCTGAACGGTCCCGACCTCTATCGACTCGAGGTCAACGAAGGGCAGCTGGTGGCGATGGAGAAGCAGGTCAAGGCTCTATGGACTGCCATCCAGCGAGCGATCGCTCAGGATCAGTTCCCGACGCGCGTCAGCCGGTTGTGCGATTGGTGCTCCTTCAAAGAGATCTGCCCTGCCTGGGAGAAGACCGACGAGGCTGCCCTGGTCGAGTCCGCCGTCAACGCCGGCATCAACGCTGGCATCAGCACCGGCGCCGCCTCCTAGCCAACCGCCACCAGCGCCACCGCCACCAGCGCCATGCCAAGGCCAATCAGCCGCGACCGGCTGAAGTGCTCCTTCCAGATCAACCGCGCCAACACCACCGTCGTCACAGGGAACATCGCGGCGACGACCGACACCACCGTCAGCGATCCCTCCTGTGTGGCGAGGATGAAAGAGCCGTTCCCGAGAATGGTTGCGGCCCCAGCGGCTGCCATCGGCAAGACCGAGCTCCGCAGCGGCACGATCTTCTGTGAAGACGACAGCGCCACCGCGGCTACCACGAGGAAGCCGGCGGCGCGGGCGGGAGCCAGCGGCCAGATGCCGGAGGTGTCCCCAACCTCGCTCAGAGCGATCAACAGACCACCGAACCCGAGGCCGGCGAGCATTCCCATGGTCACACCGCGGCCGATCGAGGCGCCCTTGCCCGGATCGGTGCGACTAACCAGCCAGATGGCAACAACGCCGAGGCCGACACCCAACCACACGATCGCGCTGGGCCGCTCGCCTGTGACCACGTCAAAGAGCACCGGCCACCCTGCGGCCCCGATCGCGGCGATCGGAGACACGATGCCGACGTCGCTCCGGGAGAGTCCGAGGTAGAGGGCGAGGATGCCCAGTCCCCCACTGGCGCCCGCAAGGGCTCCCCACCACAGGTCGGCGCCAGTTGGGTCGCCACCGACGATGGGTGCGACAACGAAGGTCGTCGCTACGCCCACTACGTGTGAGCCGGCGACAACGGCCATCACCCGGCCCTTCCTGGCAGCCACCCCACCGAGGAAGTCGCCGGTTCCCGAGAACATCGCGGCGAGGCTGGCCAAAAGGACTGCCATTACCGCCCGCAGTCGCTGGTGGGTGCTTGTTCGGCCGCGGTCCCTATGGGTAGATGCCCCTGGCCAGCTTGGCCGCCGTGACTCGCCTGATGCCCTTGATCAGAGCTGCGGTGCGCATGTCGACCTTTTCGCTGACGCTGACGTCGAGTACTTCGCTGAACGCCCGGCTCATGATCTCGCGGAGGCGACCGACGATCTCACTCTCGGACCAGAAGTAGTTCTGCACGTCCTGCACCCATTCGAAATAGGAGACGGTGACGCCACCGGCGTTAGCCAGGATGTCGGGCACGACGAACACGTTGTTGGCGACGAGTATCTCGTCGGCCTCACCCGTCGTCGGCCCATTGGCCCCTTCCAGGATGATCCTGGCTTGGACGTCGCCTGCGTTCTCCTTGGTGAGGACGCCGCCAACCGCCGCGGGGATGAGCACGTCGCAGTCGGCGCCGAACAGCTCCTCGTTGGTTATGACATCGGCGTCTGGGAAGCCTTCGAGGAACTGGTTGTCGTCGACCCACTTGATGACCGCTTCGATGTCGAGCCCGTTCGAGTTGTAGATACCGCTCTTGACATCTGAGACCGCGACGACCTTGGCGCCCATCTGTGAAGCGGCCAGCGCCGCAAAGCTGCCAACATTGCCGAAGCCGTTGACGGCAACCTTGGCGCCTTCGACCTCGATCCCGACATGGCTGGCAGAACTGGGCAAGAGGCTTACTAGGCCGCGACCCGTCGCCTCGCGGCGGGCAACCGATCCGCCCAGTGCCGGTGGCTTACCCGTCACCACCGCTGGCTCGGAGTGGCCGATGTGCGTCGAGTACGTGTCCATGATCCACGCCATGACCTGCTCGTCTGTGCCCATATCGGGCGCCGGGATGTCCTTCTCGGGCCCAATGAAGTTGATGATCTCCATCGTGTAGCGGCGCGTCAGGCGCTGTTTCTCGGCGCGCGACAAACTCAAAGGATCGACTCGAACTCCCCCTTTGGCACCCCCAAAGGGCAGGCCGACAAGGGCACACTTCCAGGTCATCAGCATCGCCAGGGCGGCGACCTCCCCGAGGTTCACATTGGCCGCGTAGCGAATGCCGCCCTTGGTGGGACCCATCGTCGTCACGTGCTGAACCCTGTAGCCGAAGGCGGTGTCCACCTCGTGGTAGGTGTCACGGCGGAACGGGAACGTTACAACCAGCGCCCGTTGTGGGGTTCGCAGACGGGCATGCAGATTCGGATCGAGATCGATGAGCTCTGCAACCCGATCGAACTGGCCTACGGACTCCCGGAAGAGATGCGATTCCATCTCCATCAGGCTGCCGTCGGAGGCGAGCGTCATGAATCTCCCTTCGGTCAATGCAAGATATCCAACGGAACAACAACCCGAAACGACCCACGGTCTTCGTGTCACATCCGCGCTGTAAGTTCGGCGGCATGGTGACGCGGATTGGACCCGAAGACTGGCCGGAGGCCGTCGCCAGGACAGAGGGACCGCAGATGATCGTCTCGGGTCCTGGCGCAGGAAAGACGGAGTTTCTGGTACGACGCGCCCTCCACCTGATCAACGAACTCGGGGTCAAGCCGGAGTCGATGCTGCTCCTCAGCTTCTCGCGGCGTAGCGCCTCGGACTTGCGACATCGCATCTCCAGCCGCCTCAATCGCTCGTTCACCGAAGTGCCGTCTTCGACCTTCCACGCGCTGGCAGCACGCCTCATCGAGGCCAACGGCCCCCAGGTCTTGGGACTGCGCCGCGTCCCGGCGCTGCTTACTGCGCCCGAGCAAGTCGATCTGGTCCAGAGCCTCCTCGCCACTGAAGATCCCAAGCGTTGGCCGGTGCCACATCGAGCCATGCTGACGAGCCACACGTTCGCTGTAGAGGTCACTGACTTCATACTGAGGTGCCGCGACCTGTTGGTCGACGCTCCGACTCTGGCGACACGGGTCCAAGAGCGCGACCAATGGCGTGGCCTCGATCTCTTCCTGTCGCGTTACGACGCGCGGCTAGCGCAAGAGGATCGCATCGACTATGGCACGTTGCAGTCACGGGCAGTCGAGGTGCTTGCGGACGAGGAGGTGGCCGCCCAGGTGACTGCTGCCCATCCGTACATCCTTGTCGACGAGTTCCAGGACACCACGCGGGTCCAGGCCGAAATGCTGCGCCTGTTGTATGGCGGACATCGCAACCTGACAGTCACCGGCGACCCCTACCAGTCGATCTACAGCTTTCGGGGGGCAGACGCCTCCAACCTCACGGACTTCCCGACATCCTTTCCCGATGCCGATGGCAATCCCGCCGCCCACTTTGCCCTCACGACGAGTTTTCGAGTCCGCCAGGAGATCCTGCGCTCCGCCGAGCGGATCACGGCCGGCGGAGCGCTGCCCGAGGTTGCCGGTCCCGTTGAGTCCGCTCCCGGCCCATCGAGCGTTGAGGTCTATCGGTTCACACAGCAAAGCGAGGAAGCGGAGTGGATCGCCGCTGAAGCCGAGCGACTGCATCGGGTAGAAGGCATTCCCTACGGCGAGATCGCGGTCCTCGTTCGCACCAAGCGCCGCATCCTCAGCGAGCTGTCGCGGGCCCTCGACCGCCGTGGCATCGCCCACGACCGGCCCGACGCGCGATCGATCGATCAGCCGGCTATCCGCATCGTCCTCGACATCGTCATAGCGGCGACCGGCGCCGGTGAAGAGCGCGCAGCTGCGGTGCAGCGTCTGCTGCTTGGCCCTCTCTACTCGGTGACGCTTGGTCGATGGCGCGAGCTGGAACGCGCCGCCGCACGAGCCCACACGGGTTGGGTATCGGTGTTGAGGTCGGAGATTCCCGAGGCCGGCGACCTCGCAGACCTCATCGAGAACCCGTCTTGGGCCACAGACAAGCCCGCCGCCGACGGGTTCTGGTATCTATGGGAGCACCTCGACCGGTTCGACGTCTTTGCCGTCGCCGCCGACGGCAGCGCTCGCCGCGCCTTGTCGTCGCTGTCGCAAGTCCTCACCCGCCTCCGCGAACGCAACGAGGGGGCCACCCTTGCCGACTACACGACGATCGCCGAAAGCGAGGAGTTCGAGGCGCTTCCCTTGCTCGCCTTCGACGCTCCGCAAGAGGACAGGCTCGCCCTCACCACAATGCACCAGGCCAAGGGGCTCGAGTTCCAAGCGGTCTTCATCGCCGATGCCACCGAAGGCGTGCTCCCCGACCTTCGGCCGCGTGACTCGTTCCTGGACACCCGCCTCCTCGACACCCGTCAATCCGTCGACCGCTCCGAATACGCGTTGGCGCGACTGCGTGAAGAGATGCGGCTGGCGTACACCGCGATGTGTCGCGCCTCGAGCCGCGTCGTGTGGACAACGACGGCTTCCGGCGTGGCCGAGGACCACGGCTCGCCAAGTCGGTTCCTTGCAGCCGTCGCCGGTGTGCTAACGGTTGACGATGCGCTGGAGTCGCCCGGCGATAGCAGTGTGCCCGTGACGCCGCGGGCCGTCTTAGCTTCACTTCGAAGAGCCGTCCGCGATGTTGGGTCAGGAGAGGCCGCGCCGCGACTCGCCGCCCTCGGCGCCCTCGCAGCTCGCAGCGACCTTCCAGCATTCGCCCATGGAACGGTGGAACGAGGTCCGGAAGACGGGCTGGTGGCGCCTGACATGACGCTCTCGCCGTCGCAGGCCGAGGCCTTCGACACCTGTCCCCGACGTTACGTCCTGGAACGCAGACTCCATGTTGGCGATACCTCGACCGTCTATCTGCACTTCGGAAGCCTCATCCATGAAGTTCTCGAGGGCACCGAAAAAGCCGCCCTCGACGCCGGGGAACCGCGGGGCACCGAAGAAGCAGCCCTGATCCATCTGGAGGAACAGTTCGATCCTGTCCAATTCGGTGGCGAGCCATGGGCTACGGGCTGGCGACGCCGAGCCGAGGAGTGCCTCGCCCGGCTCTACAGGAACTGGCCGGATGGGTCATTGCCCGTTGTCGATGTCGAGCGATCGTTTCGAACGGACATCGCGGGCCACACCTGGACGGGTCGCGCCGATCGGGTCGAGGGAGCTGAGGGTCGGCTGCGCATCGTCGACTACAAGACCTCGGGCTCTGCCAAGTCCGTCGCCGAAGGCAAGGAGTCTCTGCAACTCGCCTTCTATGCTCTCGCCGCCAACGCCGACGAAGGCCTCGGCGGGACTGTCTCCGCCGCGGAACTCTGGTACCCGGCTGCTCGTGGAGCCAAGTCGGTCACGGTCCGCAAGCTCGCCATGGAGGATCTCGACGAGCTAGAGGAACGGCTCGGCGAGGCGGCCACGGGCATCTTCGCGGGGTCTTGGGAGCCCACACCGAGCGATGCCTGTGACCGCTGTCGCGTCCGCCAGCTGTGCCCAGCCTGGCCTGAGGGCAACGAGGCCTTCGCATGATTCCGACGCCGGAGCAAAGCGCAGTCATCGCCCATCCGCTCGAACCGTTGCGAGTCGTCGCCGGCGCTGGTGCCGGCAAGACGTCGACGATGGCGCTGCGCCTTTGCCACCTGGTCAGCAAGGAGCTAAGCGACCCGATCGAACCCGAGCAGGCGCTCGGCATCACGTTCACCAACAAGGCCGCCGAACAGCTCTCGAACAGCCTGCGAACCCTGTTGCCGGAACTAACCACTGCTGGGCGCAGCGTGGCTGTGGCCACATATCACGGTTTCGCCCGTTCGCTCCTCGTCGAGTTCGGCGCCCTCGTCGGCATCGAACGCAACGCCGTCCTACTGGGAGCTGGATATCAACGGGAGCTGATGCGCCGCGCTCTCGGGGGCGGGCACTACGACCAGCTCGATCTTTCTGCCGCAGCGAGGCGAGTCGAGGACATGAGCACCCTCTGGGGCCATCTCGGCGACAACCTGCGAACACCGGAGCAGCTGCTCACCCTCAGCGGGGATGAGGTGGTCGAAGCCAGGAGCGAGTTGGCGTCGGCGCTTGGCAGATACGCCAAGATCAAGCGAGACGTTGGCATGGTCGACTACAGCGATCTCATCGCTATGGCCCATGCCCTCATGGACAAGCACGAAGACATCGCAGACACAGTGCGAAGCCGATATCGCGTTGTGTTGCTCGACGAGTTCCAGGACACCAATGCCGCCCAACGACTGCTACTTCTCTCGATATTCGGGCGAGGGTTTCCCGTGACCGCGGTTGGCGATGCCGACCAGACCATCTACGAGTGGCGGGGCGCCTCGATCGACAACTTCGAGTCCTTCCCAACTCACTTCGCCAAGGCCGACGGATCCCCAGCGGCGACGCTGACACTCAGTGTCAATCATCGGTCGGACCGGCTCATCCTCGATGTCGCCAACGTCGTCAAGGGCCAGATCGGCGGCGACGCCGGCGTCGACCGGCTCCAGCCCGGCCCGAACGCCTCCGCCGGCTTTGTCGGTTGCGCCCGCCTCAACAACCGCAAGACCGAGGCAGAGTTCATCGCAGACGAGATCCAGCAACTCCACGGCGACCTGGCGTGGAGAGACGTGGCCTGCCTCTTCCGGCGCAACTCGGACATCGGCGCCATTCGTGAAGCGTTGGAGCGCCGCTCCATCCCGGTCGAAGTTGCCAGCCTCGGTGGCCTCCTAGACGTCCCGATCGTGGCCGACCTCCATGCCTGGCTGCGGGTGCTTGGCGATCCCGACGATGCAGTCGCCGCCCTGCGCATCCTCATCCGGGGGCGCTACCGGCTCGGCCTCGGCGACATCGGGCCTCTTGCCAGTTGGGTGCGGGCAGGCAAGGGCGAGAAAGATGGAGTGCCGGGACGGGTTCTCCTCGAGGCCATCGACGAGCTGGACAAGGTTCCGCATCCCCGGGAGGCGGCTCGCGAGCGCCTCGAGCATTTCCGCTCGCTCTTTCGGGACCTGCTGCAGCAGGCGCAGGGAGTTTCCTTGGTCGAGTTGTGCCTCCGCATCCTCGATCGCACGGACACCTGGCAAGAGGTGGAGGCTCTCGACGACGCGGCACGACTTTCGGCCCGCCTCAACCTCTATCGCTTCCTCGACCTTGCAGAGGAGTGGAGTCCGCTCGAGGGCAGGCCTTCCCTGAGGTCGTTCCTGGAATACCTGGAGCTCCTCGCCGAGGAGACATCCACCGACCAACTGGACACGGCTCGGCTGTCCGGCGAGGACGCCGTCGCGCTCATGACCGTTCATCGCGCCAAGGGGCTGGAGTGGCCGGCCGTCTTCCTTCCTGCGGTTGTCGACGCCGTCTTCCCGGCCAGGGGTGGCACCAGCGACGATCCCGTCGATCAGGCGCGCTCACTCCCCTACGAGCTACGCGTCGACCGGGACCATCTGCCACAGCTTCCCGACAACAAGAAGGCACGCCTGGACGTGCTGCGACCCATTCGAATGCGCCAGGAGTGGCGGGTCGCCTATGTCGCCGTCACCCGCGCCAAGAGCCGCCTATATCTCACCGGAGCCCATTGGTATGGAGGCGTCAAGCCGAAGGACCCGAGCGAGTTCTATGACCTGGTGGCAGGCATTTCAGGGGTGACGGTTCTCGCAGATGAAGAGCGAGGCGAGCGACCACATCTCGATACCAATGACGGCCCTGCCGAGTCCGACCATGTCTTCGGAGAGGGAGGCTGGGAGGTGGGCCTGCGGCGGGCGCTGGCCGACCCGTCTTGGCCGGCTCAGGAGGCCGAACGTCTTGGGCTAGGTGCCGCCTACGCTGCAGCTATGGATCAAATGGGCATGGACCTCGGCGAAGCCACCGTCGAGGCCCAAGCCCCCGACGAGCCGTTCCGGACCTCAGTCACAGGTCTCGTTACCTACGCCACCTGTCCCAAGCGCTTCTTCTGGTCGGAGATCGACCGATTGCCCAGGCGACCATCCAAGGCTGCCAGGCGCGGCGTTGAGGTGCATCGCCAAATCGAGCTGCACAACCGAGGAGCGATGGCGCTCGAGTGGGAAAGGGACGATCCATACGACGTAGCTCCCGACGAGGGCAGCGAAAGGGTCACGGGGGCGTTCGACGCCTACATGGCCTCCCGGTTCGCCGCAGAGCGACCGGCGTTCGTCGAGGTGCCGTTCGACCTCGACCTGAAAACAGCCCGCATCCGCGGACGCATCGACGCCATATACGCCGACGGTGGCGATTGGGAGATCGTCGACTTCAAGTCCGGCCAACCCAGGGAAGACCCGGCGCGCCGGGTGCAGCTGGAGGCCTATGCGGTTGCCGCTACCGACGTGCCGTTCGGGGCAACTGCCCCCGATTCGCTACGGGTGACGTTCGCCTACCTCGGAGGTGGTCTCACCGAGGTCACCGAGGCGGTCGACGACGCCTGGCTCTCTGGCGCCCGCGGTCACCTGGGCGAGCTGACCGCGGCCGCTGCCGGCGAGGCCTACGACACGACGCCGTCAGATGCGTGCCGGGGCTGCGACTTCCTCCGCTTCTGCGATCCGGGCAAGGCTTTCGTGGAGGAAGCTCCCGCCACGCCCTAGACGCGACAGAACCCCGCCGATGCGGGGCCCTGCAGCGCACGCGGGTGCTGTTACTGGGCTACGCGATCCTTGAGGCCCTTGGCAGCCTTGAAGGTCGGGTAGGTCTTGCCTTCGATATGGATCTCGGCACCGGTGGCCGGGTTGCGACCTTTGCGGGGCCCGCGGTACTTGGTCCCGAAGCTCCCGAAACCGTAGACAGACACATCGCCGCCAGCGTCAAGCTCGACAGCGATGATGCCTTCACCCGGCGTTGTGGAGAAAATGAGATCAATGATCTCCTCAGCTCGGGACTTGGAAAGCTCGGCCTTCTTGGCCAGCTTCTCAGCCATCTCCGACTTATTCATACCAACTCCTTGCTCGTACCCCCGAACGCCAGCGGCTCAGGGCGTGTACACGGCCCCATGGTACCGCAGTCATTGGGCTTCGCGGTTGCAATCCCCTTGTTTTGCTGGCTTTGACCAGTATTCAACGAATCGAGCCGGCGTCTGACTCAAGAACGATGGTGACGGGGCCGTCGTTGGTGAGACGCACACTCATAGCAGCACCGAAGACTCCGGTGGCGACGCCGATTCCCTTTTCGGCAACCGCTTCGGCCACTCTCTGCACCAGCGGAGCCGCATGATCCGGCTGCGCTGCTCCCACGAACGACGGTCGACGGCCCTTGCGCACGTTCGCCAGCAGCGTGAACTGGCTGACGATGAGCATCTGGCCGTCGATGTCGGCCACCGAGAGGTTCATCTTGTCATCGGCGCCCGTGAACACTCGAAGGTCCGCGAGCTTGTTGGCGACAGCAACGGCGTCGGCTTCCGAGTCGTCGGGAGCGACGCCGACGAGGACGAGCAAGCCCTGGCCGATCTCCGCAACGGTGTCTCCGCCAACGACAACCGACGCCTCGGTCACCCGCTGGGCGACGACCTTCACTGTGTGAGAGCGCCTGACAAGGCAGTAACGATGGGCCGGATCTCCATTGGTCGATGGTATGTCCGGCGGTGTCTGTAGCCTCGTCGCCGAAGTGCCTTACCTCACTAATGTCCTGCGCGGTTTCTTGATGGGGTCGGCCGACATCGTCCCTGGAGTATCCGGCGGCACCATCGCCTTGCTGCTCGGAATCTATGAGCGACTGGTCCACAACCTACGAACTGGGTCAGGAGTTCTCGGAGCGGTGCTCCGTGGCCGTTTCCGCGAGGTCAAAGAACGCTGGGAGGAGATCGAGTGGGGCTTCCTGTTGACCCTGCTGGCGGGCATCTTGATCGCCATCGTGACGCTGGCTCGCCTGCTCGGCAACCTCCTCGATGACCACCCCCAGGCCATGGCAGGTCTGTTCTTCGGACTCATCGTCGCTTCCATCGCTATCGCCTGGGGCCGCGTCAGGAAGTGGAATGACGCGCTCTGGGTGTCGACGGCCATCGCCTCCGTTGCGGCGTTCCTACTTCTTGGGTTGCGGTCGGGCGACGCCGGCGATCCGCCGACGCTGGCGTTCCTCGCCGTTGGAGCGGTTGCGATCATGGCCATGATCCTGCCGGGGATCTCCGGCTCGTTCATCCTGCTGATGCTGGGCATGTACGAGGCGGTGTTGGCGGCCGTGAACGATCGCGAGCTGGGCACCCTCATCGTGTTCGGTGCCGGCGCCGTACTGGGCCTTGCTGCCTTCTCTACGATGCTCGACCGCCTGCTTCGCCACCACCACGACCTGACGATGGCGGTCCTCATCGGTGTGATGATCGGCTCCCTGCGCGTGCTGTGGCCATGGCCGGATGGAACGGACAGCGCGGCTCTGGGACGGCCGCAGGACTGGGTGGTACCGGTGCTGTTGGCTGTTGTTGGGGCGGCGGTGATCGCGGCCATCGGCCGTTACGCCGCGGTACGGGCTACCTCCGACTGAGGATGGCGTCTGCGACCTCGAACGGAGAGATTCGGTAGGTGCCGCGTCGCACTCGGCGCCGCAGGCGCCACATCTTGAAGTGCCGCGTCATGGGGAGACTTCCTCCGGCGCCGGGACGAGTGCCCTGAAGGCCACCGGCCCGAAGATGGCGCTGACGGCAACCAGCAGAATGGCGCCGGCTCGCAGACCCGACGAGATCAAGCCCAGGTCGAGTCCGACATCAGCAAGTGCGATGATGACGCTGAGTTGCCCGGCCAGCAGGAAGCCGGCGCCGAGGGATTGACGGAGCGAGAAGCCGCGCAACATCAGCACCAGCGACGGGACCACCTTGATGGCAACGGCCACCACGATGAGGGCAAGTGCCTGGGCCAGAATGTCCGCGTCGCGCAGCTCGTCGAGCGGGAAGGTGAGCCCGACGTTGATGAAGAAGATCGGGATGAAGAAGCCGTAAGAGAAGCCGTTCAACTGCTCCTCCAACGACCCGAGGTCTCTGAACACGAAACTGAACAACAGGCCGGCCAGGAAGGCCCCGAGAATCGCCTCGATGCCGAGCAGCGCCGACAGGCCGACGAACACGAACATCAGAGCCAGGCTGGCTCTGATCCCGAGCTCCTCGGGATCGTCTGAGGCGAAGAGCCTGCTGAATCGCTCTGGGTACCACCAGGCTGCGCGCCGCAGTAGGACGAGCGAGGCGCCGATGACGAAGAACAGCAGCGGTACAGCCGCCAGATCCCAGGTGAATCCCTTTTCGACGAGAATCACGAACACCACGATGCCGATGACGGCGGCCACCTCGGCGAACATGGCGATGAGCAGCGTTACCTGGCCGATGGGTGTGCTCAGGTTCCTCCCAGCGCGCAGTGTCGGCAGGACGAGGCCAAGTGCAGCCGCCGAGATGAGCAGTGTCAGGAAGACGCGTTGATCGTTGGAGGTCGTGTCAACGAACCCGCTGCCGATCCAAGCCGCCGCGACGAAGAGGCCGAAGACCACGAGCCCGGTAACCAGCTGTCGCGGCCCCTGGCGCTCGAGGCGATCGAAGTCGATCTCGATTCCGGCGAGGAACATCAAGAGGAAGAGGCCAAGTTCCGCCAGGAAGGTGATGAGCTCTTCACCGACGTCGATGATTCCAAAGGTCGGTCCCACCAGGATGCCGAAGAGGATCTCTGCCACCACGGCAGGCAATCGGATGCGCCTTGCGAGCAGGGGGATAACGAAGGCCCCCGCTGCGATGAGGATGAGCGACAACGGGGTGGCAACGCCATGGGCACCTTCGGCTGCGAAGATCATCACCGCGGTGACGGCACCAGCAAGACAGACGCCGAGAGCCTTCGTATGAGATGCCCTGTGATGCCGGGCGTGCGCAACGAAACGACTGTCTGCGGCATGCCGAGGACGACGAGGCCCGCACCATCGGCCAGCTCGTCGATGACGCGCACCGGATTGCCCTGGCGGATGCGCCGACGCACCCGTACCCCCAGTACTGCGGCCTCCTCCCGCATGCGCAGCATCGCCCGCTGCGCCGACTCCCTGGAGTCACCGCCCGCGAGGAACGCTGGCGCCACCACCGCGACGCCGGTCAACGACTGGTGCGTGTAGGCCGCGAGATCGATGGCGGCGCGGGCGGCGGCCCTGCCCGCCGGAGTGTCTCGAGCTGGGGCGACGATCCCTCCGTTACCGAATGACCCTCGAGAGAGGAAGACCGGCAAGCCGAATTGGCGAACTCTTTCGATGTGTTGCGCGGCCTGGAGGCGTCCCAGCCAGCCGCCGAAGCTCTCGGTTTCCATCACGACAACACCGACGCTCTCCGTCTCGACCGCGTGAGCCAACGCCCTTGAGGGAGTGCCCTCCACCAGCCGCTCGACAACCTGGACCCCTTCTGCGGCCGCAAGAACGTCGTTGCGAATCGACTCAGCGGCAGCCGCCTGCGACTCGTCCCTGGACGATGCCGGATCTCGCATCGCCACCATCAGTCCGCTCGCATTGCTGTTGCGGGAAAGAGCCAAGGCTTCCTGGAGCACTCCGGTGACGTCGCGCTTGGCGTCGATGGCCACCAGAACATATTTGCCGAAATCGACGGGGAACCGTGCCTCGCCCGATGTGAACGTCCGCACTATCAGCGAGAAGTCGGAGGCGCCTCCTACGACCGTGACCAGGTCGCCCTCCGATATGACAGTATTTCCGTGCGGGACGATGAGCCGACCATCTCGAAGTATGGCCGCAACGAGATAGCGGGTTGCGTCGAGGTCGCGCAGAGCCTTACCGCGCACGGGCGAATCATCACCGATCTGGAACTCGATCGCCTCGGCTCGACCGTGGGCGAACGAACTCGAAGATATCCGTCGTGGTTCCAGCTCCCCCTCGATGAGCCTTGCGGCCAGATCGGAAGGAGAGAAGGCGGGCACCCCAATATCTCGATAGCGATCCGTCTTCTCGGGATCCGCGGCGACCGCGGCGACCCGCAGTAGCCCAGACTCGAGGGCGATACGACAGGCCTCGAGGTTGCGCTCGTCGTCGGCTGTGGCTGCAACCAGGGCGTCGGACGCCTCGAGGCCAGCGCGCTCCAGGACGACGCGGCTCGAACCGTCTCCCTCGATGCCTTCGATGTCGCGGATCTTGCCCGCAAGGGCGAGCAGCTCAACATCGGTGTCGACCACGGCGGCCTCCCACACCTCACCGAGCCGCCTGAGCAGCTGACGGGTGGTTCCACCTGCACCAACGAAGATGACTTTCAATGGATACTCCGCTCCGAGGGTCACATTATGGCCGGAGGGCCCTAGCCGCAGCTACACCGAGAAACGGACCTCGATGACGTCTCCCTCGGCGCTTGGGTATTCCTTGCCTTCCAGGCGCACGATCCCCGCCTTCTTGGCGGCATCCCACCCACCGGCTTCGATCACATCGTCTATGGCGGCCACGTCCGCTCGAATGAAGCCCCTCTCCAGATCGGAGTGGATCTTCCCTGCGGCCTGACGCACCGTCGAGCCACTCCGCACCGACCACGCCCGAGTCTCCTTGGGCCCCATCGTGAAGAAGGTCAACACGCCCATGGCCTCATTGGCGGCGGCGACGACCTTGGCCAACGCCCCTTTGCCAAGGCCAAGCCCCTCGAATAGCTCGGCCCGGTCCGCCGGGTCAAGATGGGCCGCTTCCTCCTCCAGCCTGGCAGATAGAACGGCCACGGTGTCTCCGCGAGGAACGACCGCGGTGACCGCGGCTGCAACGTCTGCTGGCGGTGAATCTTCGGAGACATTGACAACCCACACGGCTGGCTTGAGGGACAGCGGAGCCATGTCGCGAAAGGCGTCTAGCTCGGCCTCCGTCCACTCCACTCCCCGCAGCGGCGTCCCCTCAGTCAGCATGGCGGCAGCCTTTGCCACCGCCCCGGCAGCGGCCTTGCGTCCGCTATCTGCCGTCGCCTCTTTGGCGGCTCGCTCGGCCCGACGCTCGAATACCTCGGCGTCCGCCAGCGCCATCTCGAGCACGAGCTCCTCGGCCTGGGCCACCGGATCGAGACCGGACTCATCTGAAGGCACAGCCGGATCGTCGAAGGACCTCAGCACGACCAGCAAGGCCTCCATCTCGCGCAACCGACCCAACGCCTCCCCCTGCAGCCCACCGGGGCCACCAGGTGTCAACGGCACGTCGACTAGCTCCAGCGTCGCCGGCACCACTTTCTCCGACTTCTCCAGTCGTGCCGCAGCCTCGAGGCGTTCGTCCGGGATCTTGGCCACCCCGACGTTCAGCTCCATCGTCGAGAAGGGGTGGGGCGCAGTTGGAGCCTCGAGCCCGCAGAGCGCGTTGAAGAGGGTCGTCTTGCCCGTGTTGGCCTTGCCGACGATGCCGAGACGCGCCATTAGCCAATTCCCGCATCCGCCAACTTGTCGATCTCCGTGCGTAAGAAGCCCCAAGCTCGGAGGTCGGGATGGCCGCCGCCGCCGTCGGGCGCCGGTGCCGGCGTCCGCGAGAACCGGGGTGCCGGCGCCGGCGTGAGCACACCGTCCACCTCGACGAAGACACCTCTGTCCTGATTGGCAGCGTGAGTCGCGGCCTCGGCGATCTCGAGAACGGGAGAGACGCAGGCATCGGTCCCGGCGAATGTCTCCTCCCACTCCGCCCGCGACTTGGACGCGAACGCCGCGGTGAGCGCCGCCCGCAAGGCAGGCCATGCCTCCCTGTCGTACTGGCGGTCGAGATCGAACTCGATTCCTGTCAGGGAGACGAGTTCGGCGAAGAACTGCGGCTCGATAGCGCCGACGGTCATCCAGCCACCGTCTGCCGTGGCGTAGACGTCGTAGAAGGGCGCACCGCCATCGAGGAGGTTGGTGCCCCGAGGCGTGAGCCAGGTGCCTGCTGCTGACATCTCGTGAACCATCGTCGCCAGGATGGCAGCGCCGTCGACCATTGCCGCATCGACTACTTGCCCTTCATCCGACGATTGCCGCTCGAACAACGCGGCCATGACGCCGTATGCCAGCAACAGGCCACCTCCAGCGAAGTCGCCGAGCAGGTTGAGCGGTGGCGTCGGCGGTTCTCCCTCGCGGCCAATGGCACCGAGCGTTCCCGACATCGCGATGTAGTTGATGTCGTGGCCGGCCATGGTCGAGCCATCCTGCCCCCATCCCGTCATGCGACCGTACACCAGAGCCGGGTTGATGGTTCGACAGGCGTCGGGACCGATGCCAAGCCGCTCGGCGACGCCGGGCCGGAATCCTTCGATGAGCACATCGGCCCGCTCGGCGAGCCGCAACACGAACTGAACGCCCGCCGGGTCCTTCATGTCCACAGTGACAACAGGGCGTCCCCTGGTCAGGCTGCGGTCGCTGCCACCCGGCCGCTCCACTCGGAGTACTTCGGCGCCAAGGTCGGCGAGCATCATGGCGCAGAAGGGTCCCGGGCCAAGTGAAGCTACCTCCACAACGCGCAGCCCCGTCAACGGGCCCACTAGTTGCGGATCACAACTGTGTCGCCCGTCACCGCATGCTTGTCGAGCTCGATGACGTCTTCCACTCGTTGCTTCAGCTCTGGAACGTGGGACACGATGACGACGAGGCGGTCGCCATCGTCGGCGACGATGCGTTCAACGCCCTCCATGGCGAGGTCGAGATGCTCGGCGTCGAGGCTGCCAAAGCCCTCGTCGAGGAAGAACGCCCCAAGGCGACCGCCCGTCCGTGACACCATCTCCGCCAGCGCCAGGGCCAGTGCCAACGACGCCAGGAAGGTCTCGCCTCCAGACAACGATCGAGGTTTGCGAATGGCGTCGGCGGCGGTGAGATCCACGACATCGAACGAGCCGTCCTCGGAGAACCGGTAGCGGCCTCCGGAAAGCATCTCGAACCGCTCGGCAGCCAACTCGGCCAGAGCCACCCGCTCCTCATCGAGAAGGAAGGCAACGAACTTCGACGGGGCCAGGTCGTCACTCAGTCGGTTGAAGACTGCCAGCCGACTAACGGTCGCTGCATTCTCCTTCTCCAAAGTGACAACACGAGCCACCCGCTCCTCCAGCATGGCGAGCTTCTCCTTGGCGGCAGCCCAAGCCGCCTGGGCAGCGATGCGCGCCTCGGAGAAGTCGGCTTCGACGGCGATCGCCAGGTCTTGATGTAGCTGGGCCTTGTCGCGTTGTGTCGCCTCGAGCCTCGTTGCCGCCTCCTTGACCGCATCCTCGGCGGCGGCGGCCCTCGTCTCCCACAGCTCTCGAAGCGTGTCCAGCGCCTCGCCAAGCGTTTGGCGATCCGCCGCCGACGGGATGGAAGCGCCAAGGGTGCCGCCAAGAGCAGCCACTTCGGTCGCCAGCTTCTGCATCGCGGTGCGTCGCTCGTCAAAGGCTGCTTTGGCTCCGGCAACCGACTCTTGCGCAACGCTCATCAGCGGAGCCGTGTCGGCGAGCACCGTCTCGGCATCGGACAGACCCTGTCGCCGCGCCGCCAGTGCCTCCTCCGGCTTGGTCGCTCCGAGAGCTGCGGTGACCGTCGCCAGGGCCTTGGCATGCTCCTTCTCGAGCTTGGCCATCTCGGCTTTGCGCAATCCGAGGGCGGCGGTGGCCTCTTCGACTCGCACCCCGGTGCCGGCGGCGGCGGCCGTTGCCTTGGTCAAAGCTTTCTGAGCAGCGGTCCTGGCGGCATCGGCCTCGGTTGCCAATCGTGTCGCCTTCTCGACGGCCTTCTCTGCCGACCGCAGGGAGGCGGGGCGTTTCGCCGCCGCCAGCGAGGCGACCTCCTGGCCACATACCGGACAAGCGTCTCCCGGACCTATTCCGGAGCGAAGGGCCGCAGCCATCTCGTCGTGTCGGGCCTCATGCAGCAACGCCTCGGCCGTCTTCAGGTCGACGACCGCTTGCTCGGCGTCTGTCTTCGCAGTCGTCGCGGTCGTCGTCGCCTTGGCCAGCAGCTTGTCTGCAGTCTCGATCTCGGCCGCAGCTGCATCGACGGCCTTCGAGGCTGTCTCGAAAGTCCGCTTGGCCTCCGCCACGGCCGTGGCGAGCTGGCGCAGCTTGGCGACATCTGCCTCGATCCGCGCCAGCGTCTCCCGATCGCCCCCCTTCTCAACGGCCTTGGCGAGAATCTTGACAGCGGCCGCGTTGTCGCGAGTGGCCTTCGCCAACTCCTTCTCGGCGGTGGTTACAGCGTCGGAGTCGGCGAGAGAAGCTGCAAGGAGAGCGGCGGTCTCCGTCCTCGATGGCAGGCGCGATGCCAGGGCCGCCAGTTCGGCGACCGCGGCCTCCGCGTCGACCTTGGCGTCGGCGTTGGTCTTGGCGTTGAGCGTGATCCTGGCTTCGATCTGGGCAGCCTTCTCGAACGCCTCGGCCACCTCGGCTCTCGGGCCGAGCTCCTCTTTGGCAACGACCAGCGCCGCCCGGTCGGCTTCTACCTCGGCGCGGCGGCGGTCGAGCTCTTCGAGGTCACGACTGGCCGCGTCGCGTCTTGCCTTAGCCAGATCCCTTACGGCCTCGACGCGGTCGAGTCCGAACACGCCCTTGAGCACCGCGTCGCGCTCGCCGCCGGTGGCATCGAGGAACCTGGCGAACTGGTTCTGCGCCAGCAGTGCGGATCGGCCGAAGGCGTGAAAGTCGAGGCCGAGAAGCTCTGTGACCCTGGCGTTGACGGCCTTCTCGCCTTCGATCAGCTCGAGCCGATCGCCATCGACGGACGAGTACTTCTCGAGCGAGTGGGCACTCTGGCCTTTACGGCGCAGCGCCCGCACGGCGCGCCAGGTCTCGTCGGCAACGCCGAACCACATCTCGACATGGGCCGAGTCCTGACGCTGGTTGATGAGGCTCTTGGTCTGCTTGCCGACCGTTGGCGTCTGCCCATATAGAGAGAACGCCACAGCGTCGAGAAGGGTCGACTTGCCGCTGCCGATGGGACCGGCAACACCGACCAGCGAACGATCGCTGAAGTCGAACGTCGCCTCGTCGGCGAATGAGCGAAAGCCTCGAACAACGAGCCTACGAGGACGCAACGCCGACCTCCTCGAGCAGTTCGTTCAGCGCAGCGGCGATCTCAGCGCTCGGTTCCGAACCGTGGTGCTCGACACAGAACTCCCCGTAGAGCTCGGCCAGCGGGCGCCCGTGGCGGGACCGCCGCTCGACCTCCGGTCGTTCGAAGTCCGCTCGCACCTTGACGAGATAGGGAAAGGCGAGCCGCGCCCGGTCGGCAAGGCCGGGATCTGGACCGTCGGTGGTGACGACGAGATCGACGTAGCAGTTGGCCAGATCGGTCCTGGCCGCCAGCTCATCCCAGTCACCAGTCGCTCGGACCAGCGGACGCCCCGACGCCAGCGGCACGCTGGTGACCGAGGCGGGAAGGCCCGGTTCAACGTCAACGACAACCACTCGCTTGGCCTCGCCGGCTTCGCCGAAGTCGAGAGCCAGCAGCGAGCCGGCGTACTCGGCGGGGACATTGGCGCCGGGAACGGGCTGTGGCGCATGAATGTGGCCCATCGCCACGTATCCGAGCGATGGCGGGATGGAGGCCGCGGTTGCGGCGTAGGCCTCGCCCATGTGCAGCTCGCGCTCGCCGCGCGGCACGCCGTGACCGCCGACCCGGGCACCGGTGACCATGAAGTGCGCCGCCAGGATGGCGATGCCGTCGCCGCCCGCTCTCTCCAGCGCCGCCTCCGAGTAGGCCTCGGTGATCGAGCGCACCCGATCGGCGTACGCGCCGTACCAACGACCTGTCTCGGCCATGAAGTCGACTGCCCTTCCCTGGCGCAGAAACGGGAAACACGCGACGACCGCCCTGCCGCTGGCGGTGTCGACCTCGACCAGGCCGCCGTCTTGGGGAGGCTTTATGTCGCCAACGAGGTGAATGCCGGCTGGGGCCATGTACGGCGCCAGCGTCTCGAACAGGTCGGGTGAGTCGTGGTTCCCGGCGACGACGACGACGGGGCGGGTGCCCCCTGCGGTGAGTCTGCTGAGACCGTCGAACGCCAGTCGCAGGGCGTCGATCGGAGGCTGCGGGCGGTCGAAGAGGTCCCCCGAGTGCACCACCAGGTCGACGCCGCCTTCGTCGGCAACACCAACCACCTCGTTGATGGCGGCGGCGTACTCGTCGCTCCGGTCATAGCGACCGAGGCGCTTGCCGACGTGCCAGTCCGAGGTGTGGAGGATCCTCACAGCCCCTCGAACGGATCGCCCTCGGCGGCGACCTCCTCCTTGCGGGTAGCCCACGGCGGGAAGGGGAATTCGAGAACGAGCGGAACCGGGATCGACGGCTGGCTCAGGACCATGGTCCCCGGTTTCAAGAGGCGCGCCCGCGCCCGCGTCGATGGCAGCATCCACCCGTATTCGGCTCGCTCGGCCTCGGCCGCGTCGAGACGGCCCGACACCCGCAACGCCGCGTTCTCCAAGACCTCCTGGGCGACACGTGACGCGGTCTGCTGGGCGCCGACGAGGAGGACTCCAAGCGACCTGCCCCGCTGGGCGATGTCGATGAGCATGTCCTTGATGGGGCTCTGGCCCTCTCGGGGGGCGTACTTGTTGAGCTCATCGAGCACGATGACCGACAGCGGCAGCCGCTGCCCGGACCGTTCCTTCTCGCCGAAGGTCTCGGCAAGGAGTGCCCCAACGACGAAGCGCTGACCGAGGTCGTGCAGCGACTGGATGGCGACGACCGTGACCTGGGAGGCTGAACGATCGATGCGCCTGCTCTCCCCCGCCGCTACCAGACGGCCCAACCTGCTCTCGGCGGCGTAGAGACGGCGCATGAAGGCCGACACGGTTCCCGGCTGCACCCGGCCCGACCACTTCTGATCTGGCTCACCCTCGTCGGGGTCGATGAACTCGGCAACGGCCTCGGCGAGCGAGCCAAGGTCGCGAATGACGCGCTCTCCCTTGCCCGGGGTCACCGAGTCGCCCCTGCGGTGTCCTTCTGCGGGGTCGCGCAACACGACCGCTCCCGGTTCGCCCGCGACGTCTACGGCGAAGCGCTGCAGCTGAGACCGCACTCTCTCTTCGACGAACGGGATTTGATTCCGATTGTCGGTGGCATCGGTGAAGAGGAACTGCAGCAAACCCTCATCGATGAACTCGCGCGGGGTCCACCGAAAGGCGTCAACGCCCTCGGTGCGCCCGCCGGTGTCGGGAACGACGGCGTCTCCCGAGTTGGCCCGAGGCGGCGCCCACAACGACACCGACGGGAACGGTCCCGGCGTAACGCCGAGCGAGAGCCAGGCTTGCTCTGCTTCGGGCGTGAAGAACTTGTTGGGCTGATCGAGGTAGAGGAGATCTTCTCCCTTGACGTTGAAGACCAACACTCGAAGGTTGTTGGCGGCTTCCTGAACGATGTCGGGCCTTCCGGTCAGCATCCTCAGAAAGAAGAGGGCGAACGAGGTCTTGGTGGCAACGCCGCTGATGCCCGAGATGGACATGTGACCGCCGGTGCGCCCATCGAAGAAGTCGAGATCGACGTAAACCGGCTCACCGTCCCTGGCGATGCCGACGGGAAGGGCGCGGCCCATGGTGTCGGCGTATAGGGCGCGCAATCGTTCCGTCCCTGTCGCTCGTTCCACGACGCCACCAGGGTCGGGGGCCACCCACAGCTCGGGGTCGACCCGGGTTACGGCCACTTCAGCCGAACGCACCTTGGCGGCAGGGAGGATGCCCTTCTCGGCGATCAGCCGCGTGTCGCTCTCGAATGTCGCCCCCTCGTAGGTCGCCTCGACCTCGGTCACGATCCCGTATGTCTGCACCTCGCCGGCCTTGGGAACAAGGGTGCGCACTACGACGAGGTCGTCGAGCTGGAGGTACTGGTCGTCGTCGATGACCACCCGATACTCCTGCGTCGTCGAGTGACGATGGGCTACTACACGGCCCACGGCGTCGCTCATACCGCCACCTGCTGCACGGCCTCGGTCACGAAGCGATGGATCAAAGGTGCGGCTCCGAGCCGGCGCCGCAATTCTCTCTCGAGGCCGGCGATCGGAACCAGGTTCTGAGGAGCGCGCGGGTCGCGGAAGGCCTCCGACGCCAACATAGGAAGCACCGTCGTCGATATGTTGGCGAGCTCGACGGTCATCTCGTCGCCGACGGCGTGCGCCACCTCACACCGCACCACCCCCGACCACGAGTGCCCGTCGGGGAAGTCACGGAGCCGTAGATACCACGAGTTGCGCTTGTAGTCGGGGATGCGGAAGAAGGGCGTTCGCTGCCCGCCGTCGAGCTCGGTGATGATCCCGATGAGTTCGGGAGGGAGATACGAGACCCGGTGGGTCTTGATGTATCCAACCTTGCGCAGCGCCGACAGCGTGTTGATGGGCCCGTCGGCGAAGACCAGGTATCCGGCCCGGGCCAAGTCCTCCGCCAGATCGTCCTCAGCGACGCGCATGGCGCCGTGAAAAGTCTGCACCAGCGATTGCACGCTGCGCTCCGGTGACGACATCGACGTGTACAACAAGCCCGGCCCAACCGGCGGCAGCTCAACGCTCGCTCCCTCGCCGCAAACGGCGACGCGCTCGATGCGGATCTCGTCGAACTCTGATCGACGCTCCTCGGGATACCAGCGGACGGCGCCGACGGCGTAGGAGCCGGCGACGCCGGGGATCGGGAGTGCGGAACCTCCCTCGTCGACGGCAAGACGAGCGTCTGGTCGCCTCACACCGTCTACGAACGCGACAACGGACGGGAGGCTGGCCGGCACGGCCATCGGCTCCCACTGGCCTTCGCTCCCTGGAACGACAGCTGGAGCTTCATCTGGATCGGTTTCGAAGTCGAGCGGACCGCCGTATTCCGCAGACCAGGGCTCGACCACAAGGCGTGGCATGCGGACGATGGTAGCGGATGAGTGACACGCGTGTAATTCGCCCGCTACCACCTAACGCCGCGGTACCACCCGATAGAGCTGGCCCTCGCCGGTCACGATGTAAGGCTCGCCGCTGCCGTCGGTGCCCACACTCGTGATCTGCCCGAGCGCGCCAAGATCTTCGGACCAGTCCATACGGTCGACGATCACTCCCCCTTCAACCTTGATCGACCGCAGCCAGCCGGCGCACCAGTCCGCGTATAGGTAATGCCCGTAGAGCTCCGGAATCTCCTGCCCCAGATACACCGGACCGCCGATGATGGAACACGCAGGTCCATGGGGGTATGCGAGGTCGGGGCCGGTCAGCCCGTCCATCGAACATGGGACGGACGCCGGCCTGGGGTCGAGCAGTATGTGGACGTAGCACTCGGTACCTTCGGTAATGGGCCAGCCGAAGTTGCGTCCAGGCTCCGATAGCTCAACGAGATTGATCTCTTCCCACTTCTCCTGGCCGACATCGGCGATGTAGACGAGCCTGTCTATCGGGTTGATGAAGAACCGAAACGGGTTACGCAGGCCATAGGCCCACACCTCGGGCGCTCCCCCACCGTCGACGAACGGGTTCCCCGGCGGGATGGCATAGGGCTCACCATCGTTGACGTCTATCCGCAACAATGTGC
The DNA here is from genome assembly GCA_036446035.1 of Acidimicrobiia bacterium. Classification (GTDB taxonomy): domain Bacteria; phylum Actinomycetota; class Acidimicrobiia; order Spongiisociales; family JAOTWH01; genus CAXMQS01. The sequence goes on from JAZFSG010000095.1 coordinate 34,749, forward strand.
CAAGAAGAGTGTTGGAGTCCTGGCCGTTCTCGTACTTGTCGCTGATGCCCCCTCCGTCACCGAGAGAGAGCCACAGGTAGCCGTCCGGTCCGAAGTGGAGGGTGCCGCCGTTGTGCCATTCCTGGGGTTGATCGACGGCGAGGATGATCTTGGGCGGCGTCGGGTCGGGAGCGGTGCGAAAGCGGGTCTCGGCGAACTCGACGACGCGGGAGTCCTCCGCGACGTTCGTGTAATAGACGAAGAAGCGACCGTTGTCGGCGAAGTTGGGGTGGAAGGCAAGGCCGACCATCCCAAGCTCGGGCCCGTCCGAGCTGACCAAGCCACTGAGGTCGAGGTAGGTGCTCCAGTCGCCATCGATGCGGACTTTGACAACGCCTCGCTTCTCGATGACGAACAACCGATCGTCGCCGAGCGGGGCGCCAACCCAGGTGAGCTCTTCGAACTGGCCGCTCAGTTCAGCCGAGAGGCCGAGCAGGGGCGACGCCGCTGGTGGGGGCTCGTCGGGGAGCGGTATCGCAAGGGTCGTGCTGGGCGCCAGCCCGACGGATGTCGGACTGTCGTCACTGCCGCATGCAGCGACGGCAACCACAAGCACCAACAGCAACGACCATCTCACCGCACAGGCACGAACTTGTAGAGATAGCCCTCGGCGTTCATGGCGTAGATCTCGCCAGCGCCGTCGGTCCCCAGGCTCAGCACCTGGCCCAGCGTGCCGACATCAGGTGTCCAGTCCGTCTGGTCGGCGGCGGTGTCGCCATCGAGCCGGAAGCTCCGCAAGAAGCCTCCGCACCAATCGCTATAGAAGAAGTGCCCCGCCAACTCGGGGATGGCCTCGCCCCGATAAACAGGCCCGCCGATGATGGAACAGCCCTCGGCATGATTGAACTCGATGATCGGGCCGGTGAAGTCGCCCTGTTGGCACTCGTCGCCCCCGAGGCAAGCGGTTCCTTCGAAGATCGGCCAGCCGAAGTTGGTGCCGGCAGCACTCAGGGGAATCACGTCGACCTCTTCCCGGTCGTTCTGACCGACGTCGCCGATGTAGAGCACGTCGCCATCGATGGAGAACCGCCATGGGTTGCGCAGGCCGTAGGCCCACACCTCGGCAGCGCCGCCGCCGCCGACGAAGGGGTTGTCAGGAGGAACTGCGTAAGGATCTGCGGCATCGATGTCGAGCCGGAGGATGGTGCCGAGCAGGGTGTCCGTGCGCTGGCCGTTTCCGAACTGATCGTTGGCACCGCCACCGTCGCCGAGACCAACGTAGAGATAGCCATCGGGGCCGAAGGCCAGCATCCCCGCGTTGTGGTTGCTGGCAGGCTGGTTCTCGCCGAGGACGAACTTGGCCGACTCGGGATCGGCGCGGTTGGGGTCATCGCTGACCGAGTATTCGACAAGACGAGAGTGTCCCTCGTTGTCCGTGTAGTAGACAAAGAACCGGCCGTTGGCGGCGTAGGAGGGGTGAAAGGCCAGCCCGAGCAGCCCCTGTTCCAGGTTGCGGGACCCGACAAGGCTGTCGATATCGAGAAACGGTTGGGTCACCAACTCCTCATCAACCACAAGACGGATCAGGCCATCCTGTTCCACAACGAACAGTCTGTCGTCCCCACGCGGAGCGACGGCGAACACCGGCTTGTCGAGTTCCCTTGTCACCACGTCCGCTCCCAGGCTCCGCAGAGGCGGCAGCGTTGTCGAAGGCGCCGTCGTCGGCAGCGACGTCGTAGCTGGCGGATCCGTCGTCGTCGTCCCGGGACCAACCGGTGCCGCAGGTCGCGAGGTGGCAACGGCGGTCGTGCCGAGCTGAGGCTCGCCCGGAGCAGCCGCTTCGCTACAGGAAGCCGCGACGAGCGCGAAAACGATCAGTGTGGCCAGTCCCCTCACGGCGCGCAGGCTATCTACGGAAGGCAACCAGACAACGCCCGCCACTTCGATCTCTGCCGCTCAGCACTACCGTCCCGCCGATGCTCCCCCGCGCTGCCGTCGCCTTCCTACTTGTCCTGGCCGCCTGTACCTCGGCACCGGAGCCGGCTACATCCGTTCCTGGATCTGTTGCGGACGCTGTTGTTGACAGTGTCGACGACTCCTTCGTTCCCCCAGAGCTTCCCAGCGCCGGAACGCCAATCGCGGCCACCGTCACCCGGGTTCACGACGGCGACTCCATGGACGTCACGATCGATGGCCAACCGGACGAGGTTCGACTGCTGGGTATCAATGCCCCCGAGGGTGACGAGTGCCTCGGGGATGCCGCTCGCGCCGCGATGATCGAGGCCGTTGCCGGTAAAGAGGTAATGCTGTTCGGCGCCGAGCGCGATCAGTTCGGGCGTTTGTTGGCCTTGATGGAGGTCGGCGGCAGTCCGGTTGGGTGGCTAGCCGTGCGCCGAGGTCTGGCATTCGCCCTCACTGTCGACCACCCACGCCTCGGTGCATACGGCCAGGCCGAAGACGATGCCTTCGTCGACGGGCTTGGCATCTGGGCCCTCGACGCCTGCGGACCGCAGAGGCCCGAGATCGTCGGTATCACCAAGGTCGAGTGGGATCCCCCGGGACGCGATTCCGACAACCTCAACGGCGAGTTCGTTCGCCTGGAGACAGAGGGCGAGCCCTTCGACCTCGGGGGCTGGGTGCTCCGCGACGAATCGACGAGGTGGCGCTTCGAGTTCCCAAGGGGCTTCATGCTCGGCGGCGATGTCACCGTCTACACCGGCTGCGGCGAAGGTGACACCGACGAGCTCTATTGGTGCGCAACGGACCCGCTGTGGAACAACTTCGGCGACACCGCCATGCTGCTGGACGATTCGGGCAACGTCGTCGCCAGAGTCAGCTACGGGCCGAAAGCGGAGCGCTAGATAGTCAGCCAGGGATCGGAAGTTCCTACACTCGCACCTCGTTGCCAAAGGAGTCAACCCGTGGATCTCAAAGACCAACTCGATGCGGCCATCGAGCCGTGGAACCTGCTCGACCATCCCTTCTATCAGGCCTGGAACGCGGGAACCCTTCCGATGGAGGCGCTGAAGACCTATGCCGCGGAGTACGGGACCTTCATCGCAGGCATCGACGCTGGTTGGGAACAGGTCGGCAACTCCGAGCACGCCGCCGAAGAGCGCGAGCACGCCGACCTATGGCGCCAGTTCGCGGCAACTCTCGGCACAGACATCTCGAATCCGAAGATCCCGCAGGTGCAGACGCTCCTGAACACGGCGCAGCAGCTCTTCTCGGAACCGGCGACTGCCTGGGGGGCGCTCTATGCCTTCGAAGCCCAGCAGCCACAGACGGCCGCGACGAAACTCGTCGGCCTCGACACCCACTATCAGGTGGCGGAGCCGGCACGGACCTACTTCCAGGTACACGCCGGCGACCTCTACGAGGCCGACATGATCGTCGACGAACTTCAGAGCGTCGACGATGTGACCGGACAGACCGCGGTGGCGGCATGCGCCAAAATGTCCGAAGCGTTGTGGGATTCTCTCACCGGTATCCACGACCAACACAAATAGCCATCTGCGGCGGCAGGGTCAGCTGCGGAGTCCGAAACCGATCAGTCCGAACGCGATGATCCACCGTGTGCACCCCTAGATCTTCTCGGCCACCGTCTTCGTCTCCATGAAGAGACGCATGTAGTCAGGACCACCCGCTTTGGCGTTGGAGCCAGACATGTTGAAGCCTCCAAATGGCTGCACGCCAACAAGGGCGCCTGTGATCTTGCGGTTGAGGTAGAGGTTGCCGGCGTGTAGCCGCCGCGCCGCGTCGTCGAGCCGAGTGCGGTCGGTCGAGAACAACCCGCCGGTGAGTCCGAACTCGGTGCCGTTGAATATGTCGACCGCTTCCTCGTAGTCCTTGGCGCGGATCACCGAAAGCACCGGGCCGAAGATCTCGTGTTGGGCGAGGCGGGCGGTAGGAGCGACATCGGCGAAAATCGTTGGCTGGATGTAGTAGCCACCGTCTTCCTCGATGGCACTACCTCCGGCGACCAGCTTGGCCTCGGACTTGCCCAACTCGATCTCGGACATGATCGACCGGTGCTGACCGGCTGTGATCACGGCGCCCACCGGTGTGTTGTCCTCTGCGGGGCCGACGTCGAGCTCGTTGGTGAGAGCCACGACCCTCTTCAGCAACTCGTCGTGGACCGCGTCCACTGCGATGAGCCGGGAGCATGCCGAGCACTTCTGGCCCTGGAATCCGAACGCTGCCCTCACGACGGCAGCAGCAGCCTCGTCGAGGTCGGCCGTCTCGTCGACGATCATGGCGTCCTTGCCGCCCATCTCCATGTAGGCCCGCTTCAACCACTTCTGGCCGGGCTGCACCACAGCGGCGCGCTCCGCGATACGCAGGCCGATCTCCTTGGAGCCGGTGAAGTTGATGAAGCGCGTGCGCGGGTGGTCAACCAGGACATCCCCTACCTCGTCCCCCGACCCGGGAACGAAGTTGACGACGCCGTCGGGCATGCCGGCCTCGGCCAACAGCTCCATGAACTTGTAGGCGATGATCGGAGTCGCCGATGCCGGCTTCAGCACCATGGTGTTGCCGGCCGCAACCGGGCCCATCACCATTCCGACCGGGATCGCCAACGGGAAGTTCCACGGGGGAATCGCCACCCCCGCCCCCATCGCCTGCAGCTTCGTGGTGTTGGTCTCCCCCGGGACGTCGTAGGTCTTGACCGGTTCATCGAGGATCAGCGCTTGGCGGGCGTAGTAGTCGACGAAGTCGATGGCCTCGGCGACGTCGGCTTCGGCCTCCCCCCAGTTCTTCGAGGCCTCTAGCGTCTCCCACGCCGCCAACTCGTACTTGCGTTCGCGCATCAGGTTGGCCACCGCCATCAACATGTCCGACCGCTCCTTGGCGGAGAGGGAAGACCAGTGGGGATAGGCAGCCCAGGCGGCGTCGACGGCCTGCTTGGCATGCTCCGGCGTCGCCTTGGCCGCGGTGCCGATGACCTCATCCGGCTTGGCGGGATTGACGCTCTCGATGCGACTATCGGTGTCAACTTCCTCGCCGCCGATAACGAGCGACGCATGGATGCCCAGCTGCGACCGCACCCCGGCGATGGCTAGCTCGTAGGCGGCCTTGGCGGCGGGATCGGAGAAGTCGGAGTAAGGCTCGGGGCGGTAGTCGTCTGTCATGATTCCTCCTGTAGGCGCCAAGTGTCACAACAGGATGCCCCGAACTAGGGTTCCAGCCAATAGGAGGCAGGTCAAATCCGATGTCGCTGTGGGCTGAAGACCAGCATCGAGCGCTGCTGAAAGCGGCCAAGGCTGCCGCGGATGCCCCCTACCGCAAGGGTGCTCCGGCCATCCTGAAGACGCCGCGCCGGGTTCTCGGCACCCGCGTTCCCAGGCTGGCGGCCATCGCCAAGCGTTGGGCGAAGGAGAACGCCGATGCCCCCTCGCTCGACCGACGCAAGCTCATCCTTTCGCTGTGGGCCGGCCCCACCCGCGAGGAGCAGCTGCTGGCCTTGCGGGTGTTGGCAACCCTCGGGGAGCTAACCGAGTGGCGCGACTTCGCACTGCTACGCGCGGGGCTCGACTCCTGGGAGCCAACCGACCACATGGCCCACCTCGTCGCCGACTTCATCGAGCGCGACCCCGAGCACAGGAGCCACCACGTCGCCGACCTTGCGGCCTCAGACCACCTGTGGACCATTCGCCTCGGGGTGGTGACGCTTTCCCAGCTCAATCGCCGCGGTCTGGGCAAGGACCTCACCACCGAGGTCATCGACCAAGTTCGCCACCATCGCGATCCCATGATCACCAAAGCGGTGTCGTGGGCGCTGCGCGAGTTCGCTGCCAGATGGCCAGGGCCGACTCGTAGCTATCTCAAGGCACGCGGCGACCAGCTCCCCGCCATCGCGGTCAGGGAGACCCGCAACAAACTGACTACCGGGAAGAAGTCCGGCCAGTAGTGGATCACCACCGCATGACACCGGCGGCCGAGTGGCAGCCGAGGACCCGCAGCGTCGCCGCCTGGGCGATCTACGACTTAGCCAATACCATCTTCGCCCTCGGGGTCGGCAGCCTCTACTTCGCCGAGTGGCTCACAGACAACGACACGCCGGACCTGGCGCTAGCAGTCGCCATCAACGCAGCCATGATCGTGGTCATCGTCCTCGGGCCGTGGATCGGTGCCCGCAGCGACCACCGAGGTAGGCGGCGCCCCTACCTGCTGCCGGCGACGTTGCTCGCAGTGGTTCCGACCTTCTTCCTGGCGACCCCCGGCGTGACCGGATCGCTGGTGCTGTTCTCGATCGCACTCATCGGCTTCAACCTGGGTTCAGTGGTATACGACTCCATGCTCCCCGATGTCTCGACGCCACAGAACAGGGGATTTGTCTCCGGCATGGGCGTCGCGGTCGGGTACATCGGTTCGTTCATCGCGGTCGCCGTCGGCCTGTTGTTTCTCGACAGCCTCGGCCACTCCGGGGTGTTCAAGATCATCGCCGTCCTGTTCGTGCTGTTCGCCCTCCCTACCTTCTTCCTTGTCGAAGAGCGGCCCAAGGCGCGCCAGGACGGTCCGGCGCCGAGCCTCGCCAGCAGCGTGCGACGCTTGGTCAACGCCTGGCGACGCACCCGCCACTACGAGGGAGTGACCCGTTTCCTGATAGGGCGTTTCTTCTACACGGACGCCGTCAACACCCTCATTGGGGGTTTCCTGACGATCTTCGTCATCGAGGAACTTGGTTTCACTGACACCGAGGTGCAGATGCTGCTCGGAATGGCCATCGTTGGGGCGATGGCCGGTGCGTGGTTCGGTGGTCGGCTCGTCGACCTCTCGGGTCCCCGTCGGCTACTGCACATCGCGATCCACACCTGGATCGTTGCCATCGGCCTTGGCATCGTGGCGGCGGAAGCCGACTTGGTATGGCTGGCATGGATTCTCGGAGCAATCGGTGGCCTGGCGCTGGGCGCCACCTGGACTGCGGATCGGGTGTACATGGCACGCATCTCTCCCCCTGAGCAGCTCGGTGAGTTCTACGGCCTCTATGCCACCGTCGGCCGCTTCGCCACCATCCTCGGGCCGCTGGTATGGGGCCTGCTCGTCACCGTCCTGGGACTCTCCCGATCGTGGGCGATGGGGGCGCTGATCGTGTTCCTGGTCATCGGGCGCGTCATCCTCGAAGGAGTCAACGACGAGGTGCGCGCCTGGGGGGCGTAGCGGACCTACCGTCATCGAACGCCCACCCGAGGAGACCCATGCGCCGCATCGCCCTGTTGTTCGTCATCGCCCTCGTCGCAGCGGCGTGCGGCGACTCCGCCGGCGGTGCCGACTCCGACCGGTTCTGTGCACTCGTTGCCCAGCTCGAGGACTCCCCGAACCCTGCGGGCATGACACCGACCGAGGCGCTCGAGGTCATCAAGGAGACCCAACGGAACCTCGATGAACTGGTCAGGGTGGCCCCCACCGACATCAAGGGGGACGTCGATACTCTCGCCGAGATCTCACAAAAGATCAACGAGCTCCTGATCGACGCCGGCGGTGACGATTCCCAGGTTGACGAGGCGGCCATGGAGCTGATCTTCAACGAGGTCTTCACCGAGGAGTTCGGTGGCGCCGGCGACCGGGTCGACGACTGGACCGATTCCAACTGCTCCTAGGTATCAGCTGCCGCGGCCAGGCCGCAACAACTCCAACACCTCCGCGTCGGTGGTCTGCGTGAAATCGCGGTACCACTGGCCGACGGCCATGAAGGTCATCGGCTGGAGCGGGCACTCGACTTCGTCTGCCAGGGATTCGAGCTCACGAATGGTCGACGGTGGACCGCACGGCACTGCGCACACCAAGGTCGACGGCTGCTGCCGCCGCACTTCCGTCAACACAGCCTTCATGGTGGCGCCGGTGGCGACACCGTCGTCGACAACGATGACCGTCTCGCCTGCGATGTGCGGGGGTGGTGTGTCGCCCCTGTAGGCCGCAAGACGCCTTAGGGCCTCAGCAGTCTCTCTCTGCACGGCCGCGGCAACGGTGGCGTCGTCGACGCCGAGCGCGTTGATGATCGAGTCATCCAACAGCGGTACGCCATCAACGCCGACAGCACCCATGGCGAGCTCGGGGTTGGACGGTGAGCCGACCTTGCGGGCGATCGCTATGTCGAGGCGACCGCTGAGCGCCTCAGCGACGACGGCCGCTACCACAACCCCACCGCGGGGTATCCCCAGGACCAGAGCCCCTCGGTGGTGCGCCAGCGCTGCTGCAAGCACCACTCCGGCGTCGCGACGATCGGTGAAGCCATTCACCCAGAAAGCGTACAGACGGCAGCGGTAGCCTCTGAGGGTGAGACGCCTCCTATTGATTGCCAACCCAAGCGCTTCCGGGTTCACCGGTGCCGCCCTGCGCGACGTCACCGCCATGCTGTCCGCCGAGTTCGCGGTCGAGCAGGATTGGCCGGAAGGCCCTGAGGCCTCGCGGCACTCCGCCTCCAAGGCTGCAGTCGCCTCCTACGACGTCGTGGCAGCCATGGGCGGCGATGGCGTCGTTCACCACGTTGCCAACGGCCTGGTCGGAACCGAAACAGCCCTTGCGGTCATCCCGGCTGGAACCACCAACGTCCTCGCTCGACTGCTCCGCGTTCCGACGAAGGCGAAGAAGGCGGCCCGTGCCATTCCCTCCTGGTCAGCTCGCCCGCTGAAGACGCTCCGCGTTATCGCCGATGACCGAGAGCCCTTCTACGCCACGTTCGCATTGGGCATCGGCTACGACGCTGCCGTCATCGCCAGAGCGAACCAACGTCCATACGGGAAGGTGACCTGGGGACCGCTCCACTACGCCAGAAGCGCCCTGCGTGAACTCGGGGATCACGGCACGCCAACGATTCGCCTCGAGGCCCATGGCCTGCGAACCGACGGAGCAGCCGCCTCGATCCAGGTCCAGGACAACTACACGTTCCTCGGACCGCTGGCCTTCGGGTTCGGTGGAGACTCGCCACACGGCTTCAACGCCCTCGCCCTCAGGGGCGTCCGCGCCCGGACCGCGGCCACCGTCGCCAAGATGGCTGTGCATCGCCTCGATGTCAGTGGAGGAGACGCCACCGTGTGGACGGATGTGTCGGCACTGGCCGCCTTCGCCGAGCCGGCTGCCTCAATGCAGGCCGACGGCGAGTCCTACGGCAAGATCGATCGCCTCACGATCGAAGTCAACGAAAGGCAACTCCTGGTGCTGGCGCCGTAGCCAAGAACAAAGGTCTGCCTCCCCTGGGAGAGGAAATCGGTAGCGCGGTAGGGTTTCGAGCATGAGCGACACGATCATTTCACGCTTCCAGGCCAAGGCCGATGTCCACGCAGACTCCCCCTTGTGGCACGATTTCAAGGACGGTGCATGGCAGACGCTGTCGTGGACGCAGGCCAGAGTCATCGTCGAGGAGGTCGCCTCAGGACTGATGGCGCTTGGCGTCGAGAAGGGCGATCGAGTTGGCTTCCTCGGAGTCAACTCGTCCGACTGGGTAGCCACCGATTACGGCATTCAGCACAGCGGAGCCATCGGGGTACCCCTCTACAACACACTGGCGCCGGACCAGCTGTCTTACGTACTGAGCCATGCCGAAGCCAGCGTTCTCATCGTCGACAGTCAGGAGCAACTCGACAAGGCCTTGGCATCTGACATCGGCGGCATCACCAAGATCGTCGCTCATCACCTCGGTGACGCCGACCGTGGCCGAGTGATAGGCACCGGCGCCCTTCGCCAGATGGGCCGAGAGTGGGCGGCCAAGAACACCGGTGCCCTCACCAAGCGCATGAACTCGGTTCAGCCAGACGACCTGTTCTCCATCATCTACACCTCTGGCACCACAGGTCCCCCCAAGGGCGCGATGCTGACGAACACCAACATCCTTTGGACGACGAAGTCGGCGTTCTCACGACTTGGCCTCAACGACACCGAGACCATGGTCTCGTACCTGCCGCTGAGTCATGTGTTCGAGCGCCTCACAACCACCATCACCCCGCTGACCGGAGACGGCAACGTCGAGTTCTACTTCGTGCCCGAGATCACGATGCTCCCCGATGCACTGAAGCATGCCCGGCCCACCCTGTTCATCGCGGTGCCGAGAGTCTGGGAGAAGTTCGAGGCCCGGATCCGCGCCGAGGTCGGAGAAACTCCTGCGATCCGTCAGAAGCTGTTCAAGTTCGCGATGGACGGAGCCATTGCCAGCATTGCCGCTCGCGATGGTGAGGGGAAGGCAGGCATGGGAGCCAAGGTGGGTGCGATGCTCGCCTCGAAGGTGGCCGGCAAGAAGGTGCTTGGCGAGCTGGGGCTGGACCGCTGTCGCATCGCCATCTCTGGCGCCGCTCCCCTGGCTCCAGACGTACAGCGCTTCTTCCAGGGACTCGGGCTGCCGCTCCATCAGGGCTGGGGCATGACCGAGAGCACTGCTGCGGGGACCGTGCAGGGCCCAGGTCAGCTCCACGTAGGGAGCGTCGGGCCGCCGCTCGAGGGCACCGAGGTCAAGTTGGCCGAAGACGGAGAGATCCTCTTCCGAGGACCGAACGTCTTCCGGGGTTACTACAACGAGCCAGAGCAGACAGCCGACACGCTCCAGGATGGGTGGCTCCACACCGGAGATATCGGTGTCTTCCTTGCCGACGGCAGCCTCAAGATCGTCGATCGCAAGAAGGACATCATCATCACCGCCGGAGGCAAGAACGTCGCCCCACAGGAGATCGAGTCCCGGATCAAGGCAGACGGCCTTGTCGCAGAAGCCATCATCATCGGCGACCACAAGCCCTACCTCGTCGCCCTCATCTCGCTCGACCTTGACGAAGCCAAGACCTGGCTGCACCAGGAGGGCGAGGAGGCAGGCTCCGATGAGTCCGTGTACCGCGACCCCAAGGTCCTCCGCCACATCGAGAACGTCATCGACGGCGTGAACGCCCAGTTCTCCAAGGCGGAAGGTGTCCGCAAGTGGAGCGTCGTCACGGGAGGCTTCCCTGAGGACGCGCTGACCCCGACTCTCAAGCTGAAACGGCGTGTGATCAACGAGAAGTTCGCTACCGAGATCGACGGCCTCTACCGGTAGCGGGCCAGCCTCGGCCGATTACACGTCGGGTTCGGGGACTTCCTCTGCGGTTCGTTGGGCGTGGAGAACCGAACTGGGTTCACTCGAACCGTCGTCGGTGCGCATCCATACCGTTCGTTGCGGGAAGGGGATCTCGATGCCGGCCTCGTCGAAGGCAGACTTGAGGCGACCCCGGATCTCCCTGGCGGCTGCGAACTGTTCCCCAGGCTCGGTCTTGATGACCAGCCTGACGGCGACGGCCGAAGCGCCGAACTGCTGCACTCCCCAGATCTCGGGCTCCTCGATGATGGTGGCATTGACCAACGCCTCGGACCACACCTCGTCGGCTACCCCCTTCATGACATCCGCCGCCTTCCCAAGATCGGTGTCGTAAGCGACCTCGATGTCCATGACGGCACGCGACCACAGCTGGCTCTTGTTACCGATGCGCTTGATCTCCCCGTTGGGGACGAACCACACGGTTCCCTCGACGTCGCGCAGTCGAGTGGTACGGAGCGATACTTCCTCGACGACGCCTGTGGCGTCACCGACGTCGATGATGTCGCCGACGCCGTACTGGTCCTCGACGAGCATGAAGATGCCTGCGAGGAAGTCACGGACAACGGCCTGGGCACCGAAGCCGATGGCGATGCCGACGATGCCGGCACCGGCGATGAACGGACCAAGGTTGATGTCGAATTCACCAAGGACGATGAGGAAGGCGATGGTGTAGATGATCGCCGAGGCCAGGCTTCGCAGCACCGTTCCCAGGGTCTCGGTCCGCTGCTGTTTCCGATTGTTCTGCGTTGCCAGCGACTCGAGCTTGGCGGTTACCCGATCGCCGAGGGTCCGCAGGTGGCCCGACCTGACAAGATGAGCTCGCTCCGTCTCCTCGGCCTCAAGGCGTCGGGCGGCACCGCTCGTGAAGCGGTCGATAGCGCGGCGGACCAGGCGGTTGACGAGCCAGGCGATGGCGAGGATGACGAGCACCCGAATCGGCTTCTCGACGATCCACTCGGCCGCCCTCGCCCAGAACTCTGACTCGGTCGCGTCGTAGACCGATTCGCACACGAAGCCCGGATGATCACCGCAAGCGTCGACGAGCTGGAACAGCATCCGCGCAGCGTAGGGACGGTTTGGCCTCCGGCCGCACCTTTCCGAGCTACTCCATCAGCCTCGCCTGTGCTTGAGATGCCTGCACGGAAACGGCGGCGAGCGTTGCGCCCAGATAGGAACGATCCCACAGCAGGGTCCGCAACGGTTGGCCAAGCGGTGCATCAAGGTCGGGGAGCGTCGTGCTCTCGGCCTCGGGTTCAGGTTCGGTCTTCGAGCGCCGGCGCGCCTTCTTCTGTTTCGGGGTAGCCGGCGCCGTCGCTCCAGCGGCCTCGCCGAGCTCCTTCTCAATGAGGTGAGGCGGCACAGCCGCAACGAGGCGGCGCCCGAACGAGGAGCCGACCACCGAGATAAGGGAGGCAACGAAGTCGTCCATCACTGTCGTTGCGCCCTCGAGGTCGCCGGCGGCCAGTGCTGCCCCGATGCCCGCCATCGCGGCGCTCCACCGCTCGTCGAAGCCCACGGCACCGCCTTGCTGAAGCCGGGCCCTTCTCAGAGTCATAGAAACGGCCTGCGACACGTCGGCGATGGTCTTGGAGGCAAGAACGCGCTTGGCCTCCATCTTCTCTTCGAGGTGTCGCGCGAGCTCCTCAGTGCCGATGGGGTTCTGATGAGGCGGCGCCGCCGCCAAGGAGAACACCTTCGGTTCGGTGATGCCGTGCACCTCGAGCTGACCGATGAAATCAGCCTTCACCTCCTCGGCCGCAGAGGTCGAGAGGATGTCGGTCTTGTTGAGCACGAACAGCGCTTGATCCTGATAGGCGGCGAGTCCACCTACGTAGTCGCGGAGGAAGGTGGCATCGCGGTACTTGTCCGGGTCAACGACCCAGATGATGGCGTCAACTTCGGGGAGCAGGTCCCACACCAAAGCGCGGTGAGCGGAGGCGATGCTGTCCTGATCCGGCAAGTCGATGATCGCCACATCGCTGAAGCGCTCCTGGCCGAACCGCTCACTGATGCCCATGTCTTCCAAGAACGTCGTCAGCTCGAAGCTCGGGTCATTGGGCACCAGCGCCAACGCGTTATTCGTGTGCGGGCGAACCGCGCTAACCGACGCCACCTCGTCACCGGCCAAAGCATTGAGAAGGCTCGACTTCCCGGCACCGGTGCCGCCTGCCAGAGCGACGACGAGGGTGTTGCCAGGGAAACCGCGGCGCTCCTCGACGCGGTCCGCGATGTCCTCGATATCAACGAGCTCGTCGGGGTCGAGAACGTCGGCGGCGCGGAGTCGAATCAGGTCGAGCGCCGTCGCCAGCTCGGCGATGACCTTCATCGGGAGCCCTCCTCGAAGAGGCTCGCTTTGTCTTCGAGCAATCCAGCCAGCACCTCCAGGCGCTCGATCGGACCAACGGCCGTCCGGAAGCGGGAGGCGTCCTCCTGGAACGCCTCGCCGAGCGCGTCGAGCAGAGAGCTCCGAGCCGCCCGCACTACACCGGTGGCGCCCTGGGCTCCGTAGCGCTTCACCAGCTCTCCCGGCATGGGGGCATTGGGGCCCTCAAGCGCCCTACTCCGAAGGAGCCTGCCTACCCGCTTGCGAACTGGCTTGAGCATCCAGCGTCGCTTCGACCTGTCGGCGGCCAGCCGTTGTAGCTCCTCGATCCAGGCCTTGACGGCGGCGGCGGCATCTTGCTTGGCGTCCGGGGAGCTGCGCCAAAGAGCGTCCCCAGGGCCCGAAATCAGGCGCCGACCGATGGGGTGAGCCGACCAGGCCGCCGCCGAGTCCTGAGAGCCGATACGGATGTGGCGGGCGAGCATCCCTGCCATCCGGTCTGCATCCCAGTCGTCTGCGAGCTCGGCGTAGCTGCCGTGCTCGACGTCGGAGCCGATGGCGGCGATTCGAGCGTTGTACGAGCGCTCGGCGACCGCCAATAGCTCACGACCTTGGGCGGCCTCCTCGCGTGCCAGCGCGGCAACGTGCTCGCCGCGCTGGCCGAGGTCGGCGAACAACGACCTCGCTGCAGTTGCCGTCAGTTGCTCGCGAAAGGCCGGGTCCCCGAGCTCGGACAGCTCCTTGCGCAGGCCGACGACGGAGCCAGGCGGCAGCCCGTCGGTGCTCACGTCGATGCGATGCTCGAAGACAACGAAGAGCAACGAAGGGTCGGGGCCTGGCAACAAGCCGGCGGCCGCCAGCTTGTTGGCGAAGTCCTCGACGACGGCGTGACTCGACGCTGAGTCTCGAGGAACCTTGTTAATGACGAAGAGCAACGGTATCCCCCTGCTCCGCACCACCTCGAGAAGATCCCAGGTACCGAGGTCGGCGTAGCGGGTGGCGCTCGTGACAAAGATCGATAGGTCGGCCAGGGCCAGCAGCTCGGTGCCCTCGGTGGCGCTGAGCGGCGGGGAATCGATCAGAGTCAGGTGATC
>JAZFSG010000096.1:0-20655 GCA_036446035.1 Acidimicrobiia bacterium
AGAACACGTCGGGGGCGCTCTTCAAGATCAGCGAGATCTACGACAGGGTCGCCGTTGCGGGGGTCGGAAAGTACAACGAGTTCGAAGCGCTTCGGGTCGCCGGGATCAGGCATGCCGACGTCAAGGGATACACCTACGCCAGATCCGACGTCACCGCCAAGTCGCTTGCCAACGCCTACTCGCAGACACTTGGGCACATCTTCACTCAAGATGTGAAGCCGTATGAGGTCGAGATCATCGTTGCCGAGGTCGGCGACACTGCTGAGGAAACCCGTCTGTTCCATCTCACCTACGACGGAACGCTCTTCGACGAGCGCCGATTCGCCGTTATCGGGGGACTCGGCGAGGAGCTGCAGGAGCCACTGGAGCGGGACTACACCGATGACATGAACCTGAGCGCCGCCGTCGGCCTGTGCGCCCGCCTATTCGCTCAGGCCGAGAACAGGGACATTGCGGCGCAAGACTGGGAGGCGGCCGTTCTCGACCGAACCCTCGGCAGGCGCTTGTTCCGCCGACTCGGAGCTGACGACTTTGGGGCGGCAGCCCTCTAGCCGTTGGTCCTGCGGAGTAGCCGGGGTCCGGTACCCTCGGCCGGCATGGAAAGACGCATCTTTGGCATCGAGAGTGAGTACGGGGTCACCTGCACTCTCCGCGGCCAGCGCCGCCTGTCACCAGACGAGGTTGCGAGGTACCTGTTTCGCCGAGTCGTGAGTTGGGGTCGCTCGTCCAATGTCTTTCTCGAGAACGGAGCTCGCCTCTACCTCGACGTCGGGAGTCACCCCGAGTATGCGACTCCGGAGTGCGATTCTCTCTACGACCTCGTTGCCCACGATCGAGCAGGCGAGCGGATTCTCGAGGGGTTGCTCCGTTCGGCAGAGGAACGCCTCGAGGAAGAGGGGATCCGAGGGAAGATCTACCTCTTCAAGAACAACACCGACTCCGCCGGCAACTCCTACGGGTGCCATGAGAACTACCTGGTTGGGCGCCAGGGCAATTTCGGTCGCATCATCGACACCCTCATCCCCTTCTTTGTGTCGCGCCAGGTGTGGTCGGGCGCGGGCAAGCTGCTCTACACGGCCCGCGGCACCGTCTACTGCCTTGCGCAGCGGGCCGAGCACATATGGGAGGGTGTGTCCTCCGCGACCACCAGGAGCCGCCCCATCATCAACACGCGGGACGAGCCGCATGCCGACGCCGAGCGCTACAGGCGCGTTCACGTCATCGCCGGCGACTCCAACATGTCCGAGTACACGACCTATGCCAAAGTCGGGGTAACGGCGGCCCTCTTGCAGATGCTCGAGGACGCCGTCGTTTTCCGTGATCTGACTCTCGAGAACCCGATCCGTGCCATCCGAGAGATCAGTCACGACATCACGTGTCGCCGCAAGGTGCGGTTGGCGAACGGGCGCGAGCTGTCTGCTCTCGACATGCAATGGGAGTACCTGGAGAGAGCCATGCGCTACGCCCGGTCCAACGGCTTCCCACCCGAGGTGCACAAGGCTGTTGAGATGTGGGAGCACCTCCTCACCGGCCTCGAGAAGGACCCGCTGTCGCTCAGGCGTGAGGTGGACTGGGTCGCCAAGTACCACCTGATTGAGGACTTCCGGGCACGGGACGACCTTCCGCTGTCCCACCCCAAGCTGGCGCTGATGGATCTGGCGTATCACGACGTGAGTAGGGACCGCGGCCTCTACCACATGCTCGACAGGCGGGGCCTAATGGACCGAGTTGTGACCGATGACGCCATCACCAAGGGCATGACTTCGCCGCCCCAGACGACGCGCGCTCGCCTGCGGGGCGACTTCATCAAGGCGGCCAAGGCACGCCACCGCGACTTCACGGTGGACTGGGTGCATCTCAAGCTCAATGACCAGGCGCAGCGCACCGTTCTGTGCAAGGACCCGTTCAAGGCCGTTGACGAGCGTGTCGAAAGGCTCATCGAGAGCCTGTAAGCAGGCCGTTCCCAGGCGAACTCTGGCGGACTGTGTCCGACCCAGTGCTTCCACCCTCCGGCCGGCTGCTCTACGCTCGACAGGCATGAAGACGGTCATCCAACGCATCCTCAACCTGCTGGCGTTCCTCCTCACCGTGGGTCGTCCGGTGAGTGCAGACGAGATCCGGCATACGGTCGCCGGATACGGCCAGGACTCGGACGAGACCTTTCGCAGGATGTTCGAGCGCGACAAAGATCTGCTGCGCAGCCTCGGCGTCCCCCTATCGATGGCGGCGACGGATCACTGGGAAGTCGAATTCGGATATGTCGTGCCCCCGGAGAGCTATCGACTCGATGATCCGGGACTTACCGACGACGAGCTGGCCGCCCTCGGGCTGGCGGCACATGCAGTGCGGGTGGGCAGCGCAGCCCCTGGACCCGGAGCGCTGTTCAAGCTCGGCGGAGCACCTGCCCAGGTTGCCGGGGAGCCTCTCGCCGCTGACCTCGGCGCAGGTGCTGAGGCGATCTCTTCCATCTTCGCTGCGGTTCAAGAACATCGCCTGCTGACGTTCGACTATCGAGACAAGAAGCGGCGTATTCACCCATACGGACTGGTGCACAGGCGCGGGCACTGGTACGTCCTTGGACCCGAACGCGGCGCAACCGAGGTGAGGGCCTATCGGCTCGATCGAGCGACGATGGTGGATGTCGGCTCCGAACCCCACACCTTCGAGCGCCCCAAGGGGTTCAAGGTGGCCACCGCGCTCTCCGACGTGCCGTGGGACGCGGGGTCAGATGACCTCGAAGCCACCGTCGTGTTCGATCCGGAGGGGGCCTGGTGGGCAGAGCGTCAATTGACGAGTGCCGCCATCATCAAGCCAATCGGCGAGGATGGGAGCATCGAGGTCACCCTTCCGGTAGCCAATAGTGATGCCTTCATCGGCTGGTTGATCGGCTTCGATGAACACGCCGAGGTGACGGGACCGCCGGAGCTCCGTGCCCAAATGCTCGCCAGAGTGCGGGGGGCAGAGTGACGAGCAATCGGACCGCGGCCCGCCTGACCCGAATCCTCTCGATGCTGCCGTGGGTCATCGCCAACCCTGGTGTCAGCGTCGACGATGTCGCTGAACGATTCGGGTACAGCGCCAAAGAGCTGACCGAAGACCTGAATCTGGTCTTCATATGTGGACTTCCCGGCTACGGCCCTGGAGATCTCATGGAGGCGTACATAGACGAGGACGAGGTCATCGTCGATATGGCCGACTACTTCTCATCGTCGCCGCGTTTAACTCCTGCCGAAGCACTAACGCTGCTGGCGTCGGGGATGGCGCTGCTCTCCGCCGGACTGGCCTCAGAAGCCCTGGAGCGGGGCGTTGCCAAGCTGCAACGGGCTCTTCTCCCCGATGGTGACGACTCGTTGGTCGTCGATCTCCCCAACGAGCCGGACCTGGTGCCGCTGTTGCGCGGTGCGGTAGAGGCAGGCCAAACCGTCTCGATCGAGTATTCCGGTCTGGCTTCTGGCGTGACAACCGAAAGGATCATCGAGCCGTGGAGCGTCTTCTCCGCCCTCGGTAATTGGTATGTGCGCGGCCATTGCCGACTAGCAGAGGGGGAGAGGGTGTTCCGTGTCGATCGGATTCGTGAGGCCGGGCTGAACAGCGAGCTGTTCACCAAGCCGGCGGGCAGCCCAGAACCCGTCATCGACTACTCACCCGGAGTTGATGATGTGCATGCGGTGATCCGCCTGGCACCGGAAGCCCGCTGGGTGGCGGAGTACTACCCGGTCGACTTGGTAGAGGACGGACCGCAAGGGCTTACGGTCCGTTTCAGTGCATCGGCGCCGCTCGTCGCGGCGCGACTCTTGGTCCGATTGGGTCCTTCTGCCGAGCTTGTGGAAGGCGATGAGGTGGCCACAGCCGCCGCCGATTTGCGCGCGCGCATCATGACTAGATACGTGTCTAGTGCCGATTGACTAATTGGTCGAATAGTCATTCAGGCCCCCTAAGGGCGGGCCGAAACCCTGATTGACCAACTAGCAAGGCGGAGTGCCACTTGACCACCATCCGAACCACATGCAGTGCTTGCGGAGATATCGAACTCACTCAACAGCACCTGCGGCTCGAGCTCTCCCCGGAGTGGACCTCGGGAAGCTACTTCTTCACATGCCCCTACTGCGATCATGAAGAGGGGCGGCCCGCCAGTCAGCGCGTTGTCACCATCCTTCTAGCTGCAGGGGTGGTCTACGAAGTGGTCGAATCCGTGGGTCCCATCTCCAACGATGAGATCGAAGAGTTCCGCAAGGCGCTCGAAACCGACGACTGGATGACCGACCTCCTCTCCAACTGACGAAGCGCCCCTTCGGGGCCTCATCCGGCGGTAGGCCTACCATTTGGGCCGCCGATGTTCAGCTTCAGTCCCTCCGAGCTGCTGACGATCGGGTTGGTCGCCCTCATCGTTTTTGGTCCGCGGCGCCTTCCCGAGATAGCACGACGCGCCGGTCAAATAGTGTCTTACCTCCGATCGGCAGCTGACGAGATTCGAAGCGAGCTCGGCGACGACGTTGAATCCATCGCCAAGCCATTCCGTGAGGCAGCTACCGATCTTTCCGCAGCCGGCAAGGAGCTGATCGAGACCACGGAGGGTGAGGTGAAGTGGATCGACGAGGTGGCCTCGGATCTATCGGATGTCGGTGAGAAACCGCAGCCTGCTGAGGACGGCAGCGATACGGGCAGCGAGACCGGCAGCGAGACCGGGGAGTCGTTGTGACGGGCTCGATGAGTCTCGTCGAACACCTCGAAGAGCTGCGGTCGCGGGCTGTCAAAGCGGTTGTCGCCATCGTGGTTGCCAGCATCATCGCCTTCATCTTTCGCAACTGGATATTCGACCTGTTGACCGGTCCATGGGAGGACGTCGCAGGCGATAGGGAACTGGCTTTCTTCCGGCCTACAGAGGCTTTCTCGTTGTTCATGAAGCTCTCGTTGTTCGGTGGCCTCATCATCGCCTCGCCCATTGTCCTGTGGCAGGTGTGGGCCTTCATCGCACCCGCTCTCAACAAGCGGGAGCGGAGGTACGTCATCCCGGGGATACTGGTACTCAGCGGACTGTTCCTGAGCGGCGTCTGGCTTGGCTACTGGTCGCTCGGAAGGGGCCTCGAGTTTCTCATCGACTTCGGCGAGGGGCGCCTCGACCCGACGGTCGGTGGGGCCTTCTACCTCTCCTTCGCGATGCGCTTCATCCTCGTGTTCGGCATCGCCTTCCAATTCCCGGTGTTCCTGTTCTCCCTGATGGCCGTTGGGGCTGTTAGCCGACAGCAGTTGGCTTCCGGACGACGGTGGGCCGTCCTGGCCATCGTGACTATCGGCGCTGCGATCACGCCGAGTGGAGATCCGTACACGCTTCTCTTGTTGTCGACCCCGCTCTATCTGTTGTACGAGTTCACGCTGCTGGCTGCCCGCTTTGGGCTGAAGAAATGAGGATGGCGGCCGAGTACCTCGACACCCTTCCATTCCCCCCGGACAGCTTTCAGATAGAGGCCGCAGCCGCCATCGACGCCGGAGAGTCGGTCGTGGTCACCGCCCCTACCGGCGCCGGGAAGACGGTTGTCGCCGAGGCGGCGATCGTTGCCGCCGTCGGACGAGGTGGCCGGGCCTTCTACACGACGCCGATAAAGGCGCTCTCCAATCAGAAGTTCTCCGACCTCAGAGCCAGCTACGGCGACGAGGCCGTCGGCTTGTTGACCGGCGATAACTCGATCAACGGGGCTGCGCCGGTGGTCGTGATGACGACCGAGGTGTTGCGCAACATGATCTATGCCGAGAGCCGCGATCTGGCTGATCTGGACGTGGTCATACTCGACGAGGTGCACTACCTGGCCGATCGATCCAGGGGAGGGGTGTGGGAGGAGGTGATCATCCATCTTCCAAGGAGGGTGCGATTGGTCTGCCTCTCCGCGACGGTCGCCAATCCGTCCGACTTCGCAGACTGGGTGGAGTCGCGGCGCGGACCAACGCTACTTGTCGTCGAGACTCATCGTCCCGTTCCGCTCGAGACCTGGTACATGGCGGCAGATAGCTCCAGCCCAGGGGGGCTGCTGTTCGAACCGATGTTCCTCTCCGGCAGGCCGAATGGGCGCCTCGAGAAACTGCTGCGACCATCCGCCAGTCGCAGGAGGCGGTTCTCGCCGCCGAGGCGACTCAAGGTCGTCGAGCAGCTCGCTGAAATAGATCGCCTTCCAGCGATCTATTTCGTGTTCTCGCGTGTCGGGTGTGAATCGGCTGCAACGCACGTTGCCTCCAAGGTGTCTCTGACGACGACCGAAGAGGCGGAGCGCATAACGCGCATCGCCACCGTGCGCACGCGCCATCTGTCCGCCCGTGATCTCGGGGTTCTCGGGTTCGACGCCTTCTTGGAGCGTCTCACGAAGGGAATCGCTGCTCACCATGCAGGGATGGTCCCTGCGTTCAAGGAGGCAGTCGAGGAGGTATTCGTCGAAGGGCTGGCCAAGGTCGTCTTCGCCACCGAGACGCTTGCTCTCGGCATCAACATGCCGGCGCGCACCGTGGTGATCGAGAGCCTCAGCAAGTTCGACGGAGACGGCCATGAACTGCTGCAACCGGGCGACTTCACCCAGCTAACCGGCAGGGCAGGCCGGCGGGGCATTGACCGTGACGGCACGGCCGTAGTTCTCCACTCCTCGTTCGTGCCGTTCGCCCGAATGACCGGTATCGCCGCCGCCGGAACCCACCCCCTACGATCGAGCTTTCGGCCAACGTACAACATGACGGTGAATCTGATCGCTACATACGACAGAGCCACAGCCGAGGAGCTGTTGCAGGCGTCGTTTGGCCAATTCGAGGGTCAACGCGAGCGATCGCAGCTGGAGGAAAGGGCAACTGAGCTCCTGGAGGAACTCAAGACCTCGGATGCGGACGCGACGTGTCATCTAGGCGATGTAGCTCCCTACGTCAATTCCGGCGCAGCGGCACCGGTCTCGTCGATGATGCGCCGGTTCGCCCAGGAGCTTGTGCCGGGTGATGTGATCGAGGGTCAGGGTCAGCGATGGGTCGTCCTGGCCAAGGGCACAGGATCGAATCCTCGGTTACTTGTGATCACCGGCTCAGGAAAAGCGGAACGCCTCCGACCGGCCGGTTTGCCTCCGTCAGCGGTTCGCCTGGGAGCCGTCGTACTCCCCGAACCATTCGCTCCTCGCGATTCTGCCTATCGCGACAAGGTCGCCGAGGCGTTGCGGCACTGGGAACCGGCTGCAGGACCCGACCTCTTGGCGGCGGCAGCAACAGAGAACACGGATCCGGTGCTGGGTTGCCCCGACCTGGGCGCGCACATCGAAGCGACGCGCCGGAGCCGCAGGTTGCGACGCGACATCAGCCGGCTGAGCGGTCGACTCAACAAGCCAACGGGGGACCTCGTGAGGTCATTCCAGGCACTGCTCGGGCTGCTTGACGAACGAGGCTATGTGGATGGCTGGTCGCTGACCCCCAAAGGAGAGCAGCTGCGGTTCGTCTACAACGAGCTCGACCTGCGAATCGTGCAAGCGATGGAGGAGAGACTCTTCTTCGGGCTTGACCACGCCGAACTTGCGGCCTTCGCTTCGATGTTCGTGTACGAGCCCAGACTGCGTGACTACCAGCGTCCGGTGCCGACCGCCAAACTCGCCGGACGCTTCGAGGAGCTCCTGAAGATCG
The DNA here is from genome assembly GCA_036446035.1 of Acidimicrobiia bacterium. Taxonomy (GTDB): domain Bacteria; phylum Actinomycetota; class Acidimicrobiia; order Spongiisociales; family JAOTWH01; genus CAXMQS01. The sequence goes on from JAZFSG010000096.1 coordinate 7,636, forward strand.
ACCACGAGCTCAGCGCCGCCGAGGACGCTGCCGGCATAGCACCCCCACGCCCGCCGGCGGATGGCTTTGCCGGTGTCGTGTATGAATGGGCGCAGGGCGAGGACCTCGAGGTCATCCTGCGTGAGGACGAAGCGGCCGGCGATCTGGTGCGCAACAGTCGTCAGGTCATGGACCTGTTGCGTCAGCTAGGCGACGCCTTCGATCCGCTGCTGCCTGTTGTCGACAAAGCCATCAAATCCCTCGATAGGGGCGTTGTCGCCGCGGGGGGCATCGAGTGATCTGGTGGACGATCGTCAACCCGGGGGCGGGAAAAGGAGCGGCTACGAAGGGCCGGGTCAGGGAGGCGCTCGCCGCCGTAGGCGTAGAGGCCGAGGTCCGAAAGAGCAGCGACGCCGCCGATGTGGAGAGGTTGGTTCAAGAAGGCTTAGGTGCGGGTTACGGCAAAATCCTTGCAGTGGGGGGTGACGGAACGGTCAACCTCGTCGTCAATGCGTTGATGGCCCTAGGACCCGCCGATGTCACTCTGGGAATCCTTCCCGCCGGCAATGGATGCGACCTGCTCCGCACCTTCGGAATCAGCCAAGAGCTCGAGGTGGCGGCACACCGATTGGTCGGCGACGCCGACTACACGATCGACGTTGGATTCGTGGATGGGCCATGGGGACGCCGCTTCTTCGCCAACGTCGCCAGCCTCGGCCTCGGCGCCGCGGTTGTGAGGCAGTCCGCTCGCTTCCCCAAATGGATCGGCGCCGCCAGGTACAAGCTCGGCGTGTGGCCCGCACTCGCAACATTCCGCAAGACCCCGCTGCGGGTGGTGGCCGACGATAAGGCTCTCGATGGCGTTGCCAGTCTCGTTGTTCTGGCCAATGCGCAGTTCTTCGGTGGAGGCATGAACATCGCCCCCAAGGCCAGCACCGTTGACGGGAAGCTCGACGTTCAGGTGTTCACCGGGCCCAAACGCAATGCGGTGGTCTTACAACACCGAGTGAATCGCGGTACCCATCTGACGCACAAGACGGTGCGTCGCTTCTCGGCCGCGACCACCGAGATCTCCATCGACCGCCCCTGGGAAGTCGAGGCAGACGGGGAGTACCTGGGGAAAACGGATTCCCTGGCTGCCGGTGTTATACCAGGGGCAATTCGGATAAAGATCTAAGGACCGGGGTGGACGGCCGACACCTATAATCCCCGGCGCCTGGAGGGACATGGCTGAGACACAGCAGATAGAGAACCCGGACGCTGAGCCGCCTGAGCTAGACGACGCGCCGACAGACGTTGTTGACGCAACCGAAGAACCTGTCGTCGAGGATGACCCCCTCGACGATGACGACCTTGATGAGACCGTCGATAGCGACGACGAAGTCGAGGGCACCGCTCTCGGCGAGCTCGAAGCGCAAGAGCTCGAGATGCTCACGGACGACGAGGCCGCAGAGACCATCGTCATCGACGAGGCCGCTGAGATGCGGGCCATTCGTCGTGAGCAACTGGAACTCGACAAGGATCCAGTTGCGATCACAGAAGACGAATTCGTTTGCCAGTCCTGTTTCTTGGTGAAGCGAACTAGCCAGCTGGCTGACAGTCGCAAGAAGATCTGCGCCGACTGCGCTTCCTGAGCGATGCCAGACGACATATCGCTGGCGGCGCGCCTCGCGACGCCGTCTGATGTCGCAACCGTCGTATCTCTCTATCGCCAGCTCGAGGTTGAGCAGTCAGCCCTCAAGGACATGTGGCCCCTGGCCGACGGTCTGGCCGAGCCGGTGGAAGATTCAGCCCTCCAAGCCATAGACGATCCCGACTCAGTCGTGGTGATCGGAGAGGCCGAGGCGGTGCCGTTCGGATTCGTGTTGGCGCGAATCGAGGAGCTGTTGCCTCAGGCCGGCGGCGCCAGGGTCGGAGCGATCCGCTTGATATTCACTGAGCACGAGGCGCGCGGCGTTGGAATCGGCGAGACGATGATCGGGTTCACGCTCGAGCAGCTTCGCAAGCAAGGGCTGGAGCGCTTCGACGCCCACGTACTTCCGGGACATCGCCATGCCAAGAACTTCTTTGAGGCCTCTGGGTTCGCGGCCCGATCGATCATCATGCATCATCGCGACGGATGACGCTTCCTCCGGGGCAGCGGCCTTTCGTCAACGACCCGATCACGACATCCGAGCTCCCGCCGACGCCGCAGCGAAGCTACCGGATTCCGGCTCACGCCTGGGTTGACGCCCCGGACGAGCTGTTGGGCCTTGGGACCGACCTCGGCGAGTCCTTCGAGTACAAGAGACGGATCGGCAGGTTCCTGCTGTGGAGGACTGGCCCGCCGGTGGGAGAGGCTCGCTACCTCGCTATCGCAGACGATCTCTCCGCTAGCTTCCGATTTGACCTACACGGTCGTGCCGGTACTGGGCTCGGAGCAGACGGCATCGTTCATGCCCGTTTCCGATCCTCGAAAGAGAGTTTGCGAGATTGAGTTCGGCCGCCAACGCCATCGATCTGCTGATCGCGATGATCAGGAACGCCTGCGTCAACGACGGCACCCCTGGGGGCGGTCAGGAGCACAGATCAGCCGACACCGTCGCCGAGTTCCTTGGGGATCCCGGCCAACGATTCGAGCCGGTTCCGGGGAGAGTCAGTTCGATATACCGAGTTCCCGGACGCGATCGGTCGGCACCAACGCTGATGTTCATGGGCCATCTCGATGTCGTGCCGGTCACCGAGTCGGGCTGGACCGTTGATCCCTTTGCCGGCCTCCGCCGAGATGGCTTCATTTGGGGACGTGGCGCTGTCGACATGCTCAATCAGACATCAGCCATGGTCGCAGCATTCGCCGATTACTGGAGGGGTGACGCGGAACCACCTGCGGGCGATCTCGTCCTGGCAGTCGTGGCCGACGAAGAGGCAGGGGCGGTTCATGGTGTTGAATACATCCTGAACACCGACCCCGAGGCAATGGCGTGTGACTATGTCGTCACCGAAATCGGGTTGGCATCCCTTCCTGCCGCTGGGGGCGGTCGCGGATTGCCTGTGACCGTCGCCGAGAAGGGACCGCTGTGGACACGACTCGGCGCCACCGGAGTGCCCGGCCATGCCAGCCAGCCGTATGCGGCGCGCTCGGCGCTAGCCCCGACGGCTGAGGCCGCGCACCTCCTGGCGACTTCTTCTACCCCGGTCGCCATCACCGCGGAGTGGGCAGCGTTCGTTGCCGCCGTCGATTGGTCGCCCGAGGTCAAGGAGGCGCTCCTAGACCCTGAACTCGTCGACTCCGCCATCGATGACCTGGCGATCACTGACCCCGGACTAGCCAAGTGGGTGCACGCCTGTACGCATCTCACGGTTGTGCCGACGATCATCAGCGCAGGGACCAAGGCGAATGTGATAGCCGACAACGCAGAGGTTGACGTCGACGTCAGAGCCCTGCCCGGCCAGGACCAAGCGGACCTCGACGATCACTTCCGGAAGGCCCTTGGTCCCTCATTGCTCGACGAGCTCACCGTCGAGTCGCTGCTGTCGTTCCCGGCGACGGCGTCCGCGCCGCAAGGGCCGCTGTGGGATGCCCTGGCAGCCGCCTACGCGGCCGGGGGAGGGGACGGCGGACTCATCCCATCGATGATCCCGGTTTCCACCGATGCCCGCTTCTTCCGTCAGGCTGGTGTTGTTGCCTACGGCGCGGCGCATTTCGACGATGCGATGTCGTTCGGAGAGGTCCTCTCCCTCTATCACGGCAACGACGAGAGGGTCACCGAGGGCTCGGTTGCGGCGACATTCGACCTCTTCGCCCGGACGATCACCGAGTTCGCGGCTCGAAGCTGACATGGCAACTGTCGTCTGCGATCTCGATGGAGTCATCTACATCGACGGCTCTCCTGTCGACGGCGCTGCCGCTGCACTGGAGCGGATGAGGAACGACGGGCACCAGTTGCTGTTCGTAACCAACAATGCGACCCGTCATGTCGATGCTCTGGTCACCGAGATCGAAGCAGCGAGCGGCTTCCGTCCGAGACGCGAGGACATCCTGAGTTCATCGATGGCCGCGGCATCGATGCTCCAGGGTCGTGCCAACTCTGCTTTCGTGGTTGGCGAGGCGGGGCTATCGGCAACGCTTGCCGACTGGGGCATCTCATCTGTTGATGCGGCCACCGCCGAGTCGGTCGTGGTCGGCCTCGATAGAGGGGTGACCTACGACAAGTTGCGCGACGCCTCGCTTGCCATTCGGCGCGGAGCCCTGTTCATCGCCACCAATCTCGACTCGACATACCCGACGCCGACAGGCCTGTGGCCAGGCGGCGGAGCACTGGTGGCCGCACTGGCAACAGCGTCGGGTACCACTCCTGAGGTTGCCGGCAAACCTGCGGAGCCAATCCGCGCACTCCTGCGGTCGCAGATCGAAAACGAGGAGGTGTGGGTGGTCGGCGACCGTCCTGACACCGACCTAGCACTCGGTGACGCCGAGGGATGGAAGACCGCGCTCGTGCTCACCGGAGTCACCACGGATGCCAGCGGTGTTTCCCCGGCACCGACCGTCGTGCTCGACAGCATCGCCGGTCTGCCGGAGTTGCTGTAAGGGATCTAGCGAGCTCCTTCGAAGGGACCGAGCCTCACAGAGGCCGTTCTTCGAAGTAGGAGCACACGGAGTGGAAGGGCGACGAGGACTCCCGCCAGGAAGCCGAAGACGTGGGCCTCCCACGCGATTCCACTCTCTTGCCCGACCAGAGCGAATTGGGTGAAGAACCACAGGCCGAGAAACGCCACTGCCGGGATGGCCGTCACAACGAAGAAGACCAGCGTCATCACCTTGTGAAGGGGAAAGAGGACCAGGTAGGCCCCCATGACTCCCGCGATGGCCCCCGAAGCCCCAACGAGCGGCACCGTCGAATCCTGATTGTTCAGGACGAATCCGAGGGTCGCCACCAGCCCCGTGCCCAGGTAGAACAAGACGTAGCCGATTCGCCCGAATGCCTCCTCAACGTTGTTGCCGAAGACCCATAGGAACCACATGTTTCCCAGGAGGTGAGCGATGCTCCCATGCAGGAACATGGAGTAGAGCACCGCGGCGTAGACATTCTTGTCCGGGAAGATTGTAGAGCCCGCCGGTTGGTCCTCGCAAACCTCCTGCTCGACTTCGAAGCTGTCGAGTGGATCACCGGTGACGACCTCACAGGCGATCGCAGCGTTCTCGTAGGCAAAGTCCTCGGATTCGGGCTCAGTCTGGGGCTGCACGGCGAAGAACACGATGACGCTGGCAGCGATGAGTCCGAGTGTCACGATGGGCGATGTCGCCGTCGGGTTGATGTCGCGTAGCGGAATCAATGGGGTGGCCTTGCTGAAGGGCGATAATGGGCCCATGGATGATACGACCCCAAGTCAGCGAATCTCTGAGCTAGCAGAATTGGATCCGGCCGAGGCAGTTGACGCTGCCGAAGCGCTCGCAAACGATCTCGAGGCAAGCCTCGCGGAACCCGCCGACGGCGCAGGCGCCGTCCCCGACGAAGGGACCCAGGGGGCAGGGCAGGAAGGGGAACAGCCTGACCCGCAGACGACTTGACCTAGAGCTGGTTCGGCGGCGCCTCGTCTCCTCCCGCAGCGCTGCTCGCGTCGCGGTCGAGGAGGGCCGGGTGCGTGTCGACGGTATGCCCGCGCCCAAGGTGGCCTCCCTCGTGGAGGAGAACGCGAAGGTGGCGATGGTCGGTGAGCCTGCACCCTTCGTCTCTAGAGGAGGCGAGAAGCTGGAAGGAGCGCTGACCGCCTTCGGCATCAACGTCACCGGATCTCGGTGCCTCGACGCCGGTGCCTCGACAGGGGGGTTCACCGATTGCCTGCTGCAACGAGGGGCTGCTGAGGTCGTTGCCGTCGATGTCGGCTATGGACAGCTTGACTGGAAACTGCGCCAGGACGAGCGGGTCACGGTGATCGAGAGGACCAACATCCGTACCGCCGATCCGACAGCAATCGGGGCGCCGTTCGATGTGATCGTGGCAGATCTGTCGTTCATCTCACTCGCCACCGTGGCCCCAGCCCTGGCCAGCTTTGGTGTTGAGAGCACTCAGTACATCTTGTTGGTCAAACCGCAGTTCGAAGCTGGCAAGGGCAGGGTCGGCAAGGGCGGTGTCGTCCGCGACCCCGCTGTCCATCGCGAGTGCGTCGAGAACGTGGCCGCGGCCATGGCAAGCGCCGGTTACCCGGCACACACAGTCGTGGCGTCGTCACTGGTTGGTCCGGCCGGGAACAGGGAGTTCCTCGTTAGGTGCTCACGCACTGGCACCGGTATCGCAGCCAAAGAGCTGGAACAGGCCGTGGCTCCATGAAGATCGGCGTTGTCTCACATCCAGACCGGTCCGAGGTCGTCGAGGTCGAGGCGAACCTGCGGGCAGCCGCTGCCGCGAACGGTGTATCCGTGGTTGACGTGGCAGACGCCGATGTCGTCGTGAGCATCGGTGGCGACGGCACGCTGCTGCGGGCAGTGCGGGCTGCAGGCCCGACACGGCCGGTCGTCGGCATCGACGTTGGCTACGTTGGATATCTTGCCGACGTTGAGCCAGAAGCCACCGCCGGCCTCGTGGCGTCCCTGGCGGCGGGCGACTATGCGGTCGTCGACCGCATGACGGTTGCGGTCGAACTCCCCGACGGCACTGTCTTTACCGGGCTGAACGATGTCGTCGTCGAGAAGGTGATGTCGCAGCATGCACTGCGGTTGCAGTGTCGCATCGACGGCGAACCGCTCGCCACCTACCGAGCGGATGGTCTCATCTTCGCAACCCCAACAGGCTCGACCGCCTACGCCTACTCGGCTGGTGGGCCGGTCGTCGACCTATCGGTCGAGGCGCTGTTGCTCGTTCCGGTTGCCGCCCACAACCTGTTCTCGCGACCGCTCGTTATGCAGCCGGACAGCCTCATAGAGATCGAGGTTCTGGCGGGTCGGCCCGCTCGCATCAACGTCGACGGTCAAGACCTTGGCATCGCCGAGTCCGGCGATCTGCTGAGAATCCGCCGTGGCGACAAGCCGGCTCTCCTGATCACGCTCGACAGCGTCGGATTCGCCGCCCGCCTCTCTACCAATCTCGGCATCCCGCCCCAGTAGCCGTCGGCGGCGAGGGCGGGTGCTACTCTTCCTTTTTCTACGGGAGAGACGTGACCAAGTACGTCTTCGTCACAGGCGGAGTAACTTCGAGCCTCGGTAAGGGCATCACTGCCGCCTCCCTCGGTCGACTCCTCAAGGCTCGTGGGTTGCGGATCGTCAACCAGAAGCTCGATCCGTACATCAACGTCGACCCGGGAACGATGAACCCCTTCCAGCACGGCGAGGTATACGTCACAGACGACGGCGGCGAAACCGATCTCGACCTGGGTCACTACGAGCGCTTCACCGGGGAGAACCTGCATAGGGACTCCAACGTGACGACGGGCTCGGTCTACCAGGCGGTGATCAACAAGGAGCGTCGCGGCGACTACCTCGGGGACACGGTTCAGGTGATCCCCCACATCACCAACGAGATCAAGTCTCGTATCCGCAAACTGGGCGAGGGTGAGGACGTCGACGTCGTAATCACCGAGATCGGTGGCACCGTCGGCGATATCGAGATCCTCCCGTATCTCGAAGCTGTTCGTCAGCTGAGGAACGACGTCGGGACAGGCAACACCGCCTATATCCACGTCACGCTCGTCCCCTACATCGGCCCGTCAGCAGAGCTGAAGAGCAAGCCGACCCAGCACTCCGTCGCTGAACTCAGATCGCGGGGTATTCAACCCGACATCATCGTCCTCCGCTCCGATCGAGAGATCGACGACGCCGTGATACGCAAGATCAGCCTCTTCTGTGACGTCGCACCGCAGGCGGTCATCAGCGCGCCGGACGCCGACAACATCTATCGCATCCCGATGCTGTTGCACGAGGCAGGGCTCGACGATGTGATCACCGATCGCCTGCAGCTCGAGGCGCCGCCACCCGACCTCTCTGATTGGACGTCGATGGTCGATCGCGTCACCGGCGCCACCGATGAAGTCACCATCGGCCTGGTCGGCAAGTACGTCGATCTCCAGGATGCCTATCTGTCAGTCGCCGAAGCCATTCGCCACGGCGCGGCCGCCAGCGACGTCCGCCTCGACTTGCGATGGATAGCAAGCGACGACGCAGATGGCCTCCTCGCGGCGTCGTCGCTCGAGGGGATCGACGGGCTTCTCGTTCCCGGTGGGTTCGGAGTGAGGGGCATCGAGGGCAAGATCCAGGCGATTCGATACGCCCGCGAGAACGAAATCCCGTTCCTCGGCCTCTGTCTCGGCCTGCAGTGTGCCGTCATCGAGTTCGCCAGGTCGGAACTCGGTCTGTCCGAAGCCAACAGCTCGGAGTTCGATCCAACAACGCCCCACCCGGTTATCGATCTCATGGAGACCCAACAGGACGTCGAGGACATGGGCGGAACCATGCGGCTTGGTCTGTATCCCGCGAAACTGTCTGAAGGGACCCAGACGGCGCTCCTCTATGGCGAAGAGGTCATCTACGAGCGTCACCGCCACCGCTGGGAAGTCAACAACCGCTACCGCGCAGATCTTGACGCCGCCGGGCTGAAGCTCTCCGGGATCTCCCCTGATGGGCAACTCGTCGAGATCATGGAGCTCGAGGGGCACCCGTTCTTCATCGGTTCTCAGTTCCATCCCGAGTTCAAGAGCAGGCCGACGGACCCGCATCCTCTCTTTGCCGGCTTCGTGGCCGCTGCCAAGGCGAGGCGTCGGCTTACCTCCGTCGACAGCACGGTGAGCACCACCGCCAGCGAGCGCGCCTAGTCGCGCTCGAGCGGGCTATGGACCTGCGCGGCGGCATCGACGAGTTCCTCACGGCGTTGGCTTCTGAGCGAGGGCTCTCTCCGAACACCGTCGCCGCCTACCGACGGGATCTTGAGCGATACGCGGTGTTCGTAAACGAGGTCTGGCCCAGCATGCAACAAGCCTCCGACTTCGTCGCGACGCTGTCCGCAGATGGCCTTGCCGCGACCACGATCGCTCGCAAGATCGCTGCCGTCCGCGGTCTGCATCGATTCCTCGTGACAGAGGGCCTTGCCGACAACGATCCGACCGTTCTTTTGGAGAGTCCGCGCCGCGGACAGCCGCTACCGAAGGCGCTCACATATGAACAGGTGGAGGCGTTGCTGTCGACGCCGGACCCATCGTTGCCCCTAGGGCGCCGCGACCGGGCACTTCTTGAGTTCCTCTACGCCACCGGCGCCAGGGTGAGCGAGGCAACTGGAGCCGAGCTCATCGACATCGAACTAGAGGACAGGACCGCCTTGCTTCACGGCAAGGGGGGACGACAGCGGGTGGTGCCTCTCGGCGCCTTTGCCATCGATGCAATCGAGGCCTACCTGCCGGATCGGATGACTCTGCGCCGGAACCCCGACCCTGGTGGCGTCTTCCTCAACGCTCGGGGGGGCCGCCTGACGCGGCAAGGGGTGTGGACGATCCTGCGGCGTTACGGAACCAGGGTGGGCATCGACGACATCTCTCCACACGTGCTGCGGCATTCGATGGCGACCCACATGGTCGAAGGCGGAGCCGATCTGCGTACCGTCCAGGAAATGCTGGGGCACGCTAGCATCAGTACAACGCAGGTATACACGAGGGTTTCTCCTCGCCACCTTCAAGAGGTGTACGTCGCCTGTCACCCGCGGAGCAGATGAGCACAACATTCGACGCCCAGGCCGCCAAAGCGGCTCTCGACGAGGAGCGAGAAAAGCTCGTGCACCAGCTCGGAGAGCTCGGTGCCGACGAGAAGGGTGAGCTGCGCAGCGACGTCGATATGGGGGAAGGTTTCGCAGATGCGGCGGCCATCACCGCGGAGCGCACGGAACGGCTTGGTATCGCCGAGTCGCTGAGCGGGATGCTGGAGTCAGTCGACAACGCCCTCCACCACATAGAGGTAGGTACCTATGGCGTCTGCGAGGAGTGCGGGAAAGACATAGGTGCTGTCCGCCTCGAGGCGCGGCCCTTCTCTCTCCTATGTGTTGACTGCAAGTCGAAGCACTAGAGAGCGTTGATCTTCGAGAATGAGCTCGTCAACGCCCTGGCTTTCGTTGGCCTGCTCATTCCCGCCATCATCCTCCACGAGATCGCCCATGGCGCCGTTGCCTTCAACTTCGGCGATACGACTGCTCGCGACGCCGGGCGTCTGACGCTCAACCCGATACCCCACGTTGACCCCTTCGGCTCCGTGCTGTTGCCAGCGCTCCTTGCCTTCAGCGGAGCCCCCGTCTTTGGGTGGGCGAAGCCAGTGCCCGTCATGCCCCGCTACTTCGCTGACCCCCGCAAGGGCATGGCTATCGTCGGCATCGCTGGTCCGCTGACCAACCTGGCGCTGGCGTGGCTGTCCGGCATCGCTCTCAACATCCTCAACCCGACCGGCACCCCACGTGATCTCATTGTGGTGTTCGCCGTCGTGAACGTGGCGCTGGCCATCTTCAACATGATCCCGATTCCGCCCCTCGATGGCAGCCGGCTGCTGCCGCTGGTGCTCAATGAGAACGGGAGGAAGGCATACGCCAAGGTGGAGCCGTACGGATTCCTCATTCTGTTCGGACTGATCATCGTCAGCAGACGCGCCGACGTCTCACTCTTCGCTGGGCCCATCAACTTCGTTCTCCACTGGGTCGTCGGGATTTGAGACAGCTTGCCCACCTGACTCGTCGATTCTTCTGGACGCTGCGTGCCCAGCCCCTCACTCCGCGAGAACAAGCAGAGGCCGAGGGTCTGCTGCGGGAAGCAGAGCGGCCGTTGTTCTGGTCGCAACCAGCAGTCGACCAGCGACATGGTCTCGAAGGCGCTCGCCGTGTGCTTCGCGACCGGCCGGGGGAGCGCGCGGTCGCCCGAGCTGCGTTGCTACACGATGTCGGCAAACGCCACTCCGGCCTCGGCCTCCTCGCCAGGTCGCTGGCCTCTGGTTTGACGCTGGTCGGAATCAGGCCGCCGAGGTTTCGCTCGTACTACGACCACGGACGCATCGGCGCCGAGGAACTACGGGCAATCGCCGCGGAGGACATCGTCGTCGAGTGGTCGAGGGTCCACGGCGAGAGAGCGCGCCCCGAGTCGATATCCGTAGCCGACTGGGCCTCGCTCCTCGAGGCCGATAGCGGCTGATTTCCCACAGCGGGAAGGGGGCCTGTCGTACACTGCGCGCTCCGTGAGTTACGAAGTCAAGACCCCCATCTTCGAAGGTCCGCTGGACCTCCTCCTCCAGCTCATCACCTCGCATCAGGTTGAGATCACCGATCTCAACCTGTCTGATCTCGTGGCGGAGTATCTCGCCTTCGTTGACGCCATGGTTCAGATGGACCTCGAAGCGACGAGCGAGTTTCTCCTCATCGCGGCCACCCTCATACAGCTGAAAGCTAGGTCTCTTCTCCCTGGGGACGCCGAGATCGACCTCGATGAAGAGCTGGCGCTGGCATATGAACGAGATCTACTGCTATCACGGCTGCTGGCTTCGCTTACCTACAAGGATGTCGCTGCGGTGTTCGCCCACCGCATGGAGAGCGCCGATCGCTACCTCGGTAGAACCGTCGGCCCCGACAGCGACATCCGTCCGGCCCCGCCCGAGCTCGTTCTCAACGTGACCCCAGATGATCTGGCAACCCTGATGGCGCGTATCGCCGCTCGGCCCCAGGACGTTGGCCTCGACCACTTGGATTTCGACCTCCCATCGGTTGACGACGCCATCACCGACCTCAGGGAGAGGATCGCCAGCGAGGTGAAGACCGACTTCGAGCATCTCACCGCCCACCTCGACCGACCAGTGCACGTCGTCGCCTATTTCCTTGCCCTGTTGGAACTGGCTCGGTGGGGGTTGGTTGGTGTCGACCAGGAGCACCGTGAAGCTGCGATCCAGGTTGACTACCGACCGGACGCCGCGGACCAGGCCTTCGCCAGTGAGTGGGCGTGATGGTTGACACCAGGGCGGCGCTCGAAGCCGTGCTCTTCGTGGCCTCCGAGCCGATACCGGAGGCGGAACTGGCCGGGCTTGTCGAGCTCAACAAGCCGCAGGTTCTCAAGGAACTGGAGGCGCTTGGCTCCGACCTCGATGAGCGGGGCAGCGGATTGGTGTTACGCAATGTGGGCGGGGGGTGGCGCCTGTACACGAGGCCCGAGGCGCGGCCCTTCCTCGAGCGCTTCGCACAGTCGGCGAGAGCTTCACGTCTGTCCAAGCCGGCCCTCGAGACCCTGGCGGTCGTGGCCTACCGACAGCCAGTGACCAGGGCCCAGGTTTCGGAGATCCGTGGAGTCGACGCCGAAAGCGCCTTGCAGACGCTCGAGGAACGCGGGCTCATCGAAGAGTCCGGGCGCCTCCCGGGGCCGGGCCAGGCCGTCCTCTACTCAACAACAGCGCTCTTCCTGGAGAAGACCGGACTTGCCGATTTGGAGCAGCTGCCACCCCTCGCCGACTACGTGCCGCCTCCGGAAATCGTCGAGGCTCTGGAGAAGCCGTTCCGGTCACCGGAGCAACCATCGACCGACTCCAAAAGCTGATCGCTGGGTCGGGTTTAGCTTCCCGACGAGTTGCTGAGGATCTCATCCGTCAGGAGCGGGTCACCGTCGATGGCACGCTGGCTCACCTTGGGCAGAAGGTAGATATCGAGACGGCTGTGATCGAAGTCGATGGTGTGCCGCTCCCATTGCGTCCGGGCCTCGTCTACTACTTGCTGTACAAGCCCCTCGGCGTCGTCTCGACGGCCTCAGATCCCCAGGGCAGGCAAGCGGTCGTCGATCTGGTTCCGACGGAGACGAGGGTCGTGCCGGTCGGCCGCCTGGATATCGACTCCGAAGGGCTCATCATCCTGAGCAACGACGGCGACTTCATCAACAGGGTCACCCATCCCTCTTATGGGGTCACCAAGACCTACTTGGCTCGTGTCAGCGGGTCTCCCGGATCGAGAGCGATAGGCAGGTTGCTCGATGGCGTCGAACTCGATGACGGTCACGCGGCCGCGTTGTCCGCCAAGTTGATCGACACTTCGGGCGGGGAGGCCCTCGTTGAGGTGGTGATGGGCGAGGGCCGCA
>JAZFSG010000097.1:0-13319 GCA_036446035.1 Acidimicrobiia bacterium
CATGGTGACCGCCTACGACGCCCCAACGGCTCGCATCGCGGATGAGGCCGGGGCCGACATGATCCTGGTAGGCGACTCCGTTGCCAACGTTGTTCTGGGCTATGAGGACACGCTCTCGGTGACCATCGACGACATGGTGCATCACACGGCTGCGGTAACCCGCACCGGCCCCTCGGCCCTCGTCATCGGCGACATGCCGTGGATGAGCTACCACGTCTCGCCGGAGGATTCGGTTCGTAACGCGGCCCGCCTCATCGGCGAGGGCGGGGCGAGCGCCGTGAAGCTAGAGGGAGGACGTAAGCGAATCCCGATGGTGGAGCGCATACTCGACGCCGAGATTCCGGTGATGGGTCACCTCGGTCTCACACCGCAATCGGTTCACGCGATGGGCGGCTACCGCGTTCAGGGCAAGGATTCCAACGCCGCTCGCGAGCTCTTGGAGGACGCCATGGCCCTGTCCCAGGCCGGTGTGTTCGGCATCGTCCTCGAGGGTGTTCCCGATGTGCTGGCGCAGCTCGTGACCAAAGAGGTGGCGGCTCCGACGATCGGCATCGGTGCCGGAGCGAACTGCGACGGACAGGTTCTGGTTCTTCACGATGTGCTGGGACTCAAGGTGGGCAAAGATGCCAAGTTCGTCAGACGCTACGGAGACCTGCACAACGACGCCGTTGCCTCCCTGCGACGCTTCTTCGACGACATCACGAGCGGTGCCTTTCCCGGCGACGACGAGACCTATCACATGTCGCAGGAGGCTGCCGCAGCCCTGTTGAGCGAGGAGACACCGTCCGCCGAGGCTTAGCGATCGCTCTCCTTTTGGCCGGCTGTAGCACGGGCACCGTGCCGTCGGTCGCTTCGACCGTGACCTCGCAGGCCTCGATTACTGCTACATCGACTCCCAGCACCACAACGGCCAGCACGACGACGGCGAGTACTACCACCGCGGTACCAGAGACGGTGCCTTCTGACCTTGCCGCCTTCGGCACCGAGACCATCACCGTCGGCGGCGAGGAGTGGCTCGTCGCTGTCGCTGATACGCCAGACGAGCGATTCCAGGGGCTGCGTCGAGTGGCCGACCTTGGGGCTCTCGATGGCATGATCTTCGTCTACGACTCCGAGAGGGAGAGCTCGTTCACCATGCGCACCGTTCCGATTCCGCTCGACATCGGGTTCTTCGACGCCGCCGGGGCCCTCTTCGACACGGTCTCTATGGAGCCATGCGGCGACCGCAGCGACTGCCCGAGCTACTTCGCTAGCGGACCCTTCCGATTCGCCATCGAGAGGGCAGCAGGTGGCTGGGAGGCCGTTCCGATCGGCGCGCAGCTGGTGCGATGATCCGTTGACGCTGGGTCTGGGAAAACTGACAACCAGCTCCCTTGACGCGCGGCGTGGCCTTCCGCTTACAATGACGTCCTTCCCCTACCTGCCCCCTCGGGGGCCGACCCGCAACCGCGGTCGTCCAAAGGAGCAGACATGCGAATGTACGAGCTGATGGTCATCCATCGGCCTGGTCTGTCAGACACGGAGATGAGATCAGCAGTAGCCGAGATCGAAAAGGGACTGCAGGCTCAAGGAGCCGAGATGAAGGGATCCGATTTCTGGGGCAAGCGACGCTTTGCCTATGAGATCGATCACATCAAAGAGGGCTACTACTCCGTGCTGACGTTCAGCGGTGAACCCGAAGCCGTTGAGATTCTCGATCGGGCTCTTGCCCTGTCCGAGCCAGTCATCAGGCATAAGTTCGTGCGCCTCGAGCACCTGGAAAAAGTGTCATAGGCGCCCGGCACAATTACGAGTGGTCGCAGAGGCCACAGCAGAGAAGAAAGAGCGAAACAAGATGAGTGCAAACAGTGTGACCCTGATCGGCAACCTGGTCGATGATCCAGAGCTTCGTTTCACCCCGTCGGGTGTGGCGATGGCCAAGCTGCGGTTCGCCGTGAACCGGCGCTACCAGCGCAACGGCGAATGGCAGGAAGACACGAGCTTCTTCGGAGGCACCCTGTGGCGTGACGCCGCCGAGAACGCCGCCGAGTCTCTACAGAAGGGGATGCGGGTGATCATCACCGGTCGCCTCGAGCAGCGCACCTGGGAGACCCAGGAGGGCGACAAGCGGTCGATCGTCGAGGTTTCCATCGACGAAGTCGGACCATCGCTGCGCTGGGCGACAGCCTCGGTAACCAAGACCGCCAAGACCGGCGATTGGGCCGGCGGCGACAACAAGCAGTCCAGCGAAGCCCCAGTCCCGGCGGCGGCGCCGGCCGGCGGCGCTCCAGACGAGGCGCCTTTCTAGGCGCCAACAGGAGGACAAGTGGCCAAAAGTCAAGGAGCACCTAGAAAGCGTCGCACAGACGCCGACAAGGGTCGACGCGTGACCAAGAAGCCTTGCTACTTCTGCAAGGAGAAGGTGGGCTACGTCGACTACAAAGACGTCGCCCTTATGAAGAAGTACGTCTCGGATAGGGCCAAGATCCGGGCGCAACGCGTTTCGGGCAACTGCCCTCGCCACCAGCGCGCCGTAGCGCAGGCCGTGAAGGTTGCCCGCGAGATGGCGTTGATCCCCTACGTGGTCAACACCGAAGGCAAGATGGGCGGTCGTCGGTGAAGCTCATCCTGCGCGAGAACGTTCCCGACCTCGGCAAGATCGGCGACATCGTCGACGTCGCCGACGGCTACGGACGCAACTATCTCGTGCCGCGCAGCCTTGCGGTCAAGGTCACTAAGGGCGCCATCGCCGAGGCTGAGAAGATCCGCAAGACCCGCGACGAGGCGGAGACTCGAGAACGAGAAGCCGCCGACGCGCTGGCGGAGTCGCTCAATGGAACGAGGGTTGTAATCGCTGCCAACGCCGGCGATGAAGGCAAGCTCTTCGGTTCCATCGGAGCGTCCGACATCGTCGAAGCTCTCAAGAAGGTGACGGGCATCGAGGTCGACCCACACATACTGAAGGTCGAAGCTCCGATCAAGGAGATCGGCCTGCACATGATCGATGGTTCACCGCACCCCGACGTTCAGTTCCAACTAACCCTTGATGTGATACCTGCCTAGAAGGAAGACATGACGCTCCAAGTCGAAGGCGCCCGTACTTCCCCCCTAGTGCCACCACACAACATCGAAGCCGAGGAGAGTGTCCTCGGCGCGGCCATGCTGTCGCAAGACGCGGTTTCGCTCGCTCTGGAGCGTCTCCACGGCGAGGACTTCTATCGACCAGGCCACCAGCTGATCTTCGAGGCAATCGCCAGCCTCTTCGACGGCAGCCAGCCGATCGACGCCATAACGGTGTCCGACGTGCTGCGTCGCCGTGAGCAGTTGGACCGCATAGGTGGCGTCGGCTTCATAACCACCCTCCTCGACTCGGTGCCGGCGACCTCCAATGTCGACTACTACGTCGACGTCGTCGAGGAACACGCCCTGCGTCGTCGACTGATGGGCGCCGGCACCAAGGTCGGAGAGCTTGCTCTGTCGCTCGATCAGGAGATCGCTGATGTCATCGACCAGGCCGAACAGACCGTCTACGGAGTAGCCGAAAGACGCATCGGCGAAGGTCTCCAGGTGATCGATCCGCTGCTCAATGCCGCGCTCGAGAAGGCGGAAGAGATGTCGGGTGCCGATGGCATAACCGGCTTGTCCACCGGGTTCCGCGACCTAGATCAGAAGCTGGCCGGGCTCCAGGCAGCCAACCTCGTTGTGATCGCCGCCCGCCCGTCGATGGGTAAGACATCACTGGCGCTCAACATCATCTCCAATGTGGCCATGCGCGATGAGCCCGCTGCCATCTTCACTCTGGAGATGAGCCGCGAGGAGGTGGCCCAGCGTCTGTTGTGTGCTACCGCCCGTGTCGACTCCCAGAAACTGCGCACCGGAGACCTAACCCAGGGCCAGTGGGCCAAGCTCACCCACGCCGCCGGCGCCCTCTACACCAAGCCTGTCTACATCGACGACTCGGCGTCGCTAACGGTCACCGAGATACGAGCGAAGTGCCGGCGCCTACAGCGGCAGCGAGGCCTCAGGTTGGTTGTTGTCGACTACATGCAGTTGATGCACGGCGGAGCCAGGATCGAGAATCGCCAGCAAGAGATCGCCGAGATCAGCCGCAACCTCAAGAACCTCGCTCGAGAACTGCACATCCCGGTCATCGCCGTTTCACAGCTCAACAGATCGCTGGAGTCGAGGGAGAACAAGCGTCCCCGCCTCGGGGACCTGCGCGAGTCGGGAGCAATCGAGCAGGACGCCGATGTGGTCATGTTCATCTACCGCCATGAGTACTACCACCCAGAGGCTCAAGAGAGCCTGGGCATGGCCGAGGTCGAGGTCGCCAAGCACCGGTCGGGTGCTGTGGGGAGGGTGGACATGACCTACCTGCCGGAGTTCACCCTCTTCGCCGACATGGGCCGCGACGTCAGCGCTTAGGGTCAGTCGCCTTCCCCGTCGCTGTGCCGACGACCTCCCTCCTCGGTCCGTCGACTAGATTCTCGCTCCTCGCATTGACGTGAAAGGCCTGCCTTGTCGCCACAGCATCTGACTCCGGATCCGGCTGCCGTACCGCGACTAGAGGGCTTTCTGTCGGACCGAACCTCGCCGACACCGATGGTCGATATCACTGTTGAGCCGACTTTGGTCTACGTCGAAGAGGGTAGGCATGGGCGCCACCTCAACTTCGACTTCTTGCTGTCTGGCCTAACAGATCGGAACTTGGAGTTGGTGTTCTTGAAGGTCGCCGTGTACGACGACGATGGACTTGTCACCTATCGCTACCTCAACCGCAACGCCGTTGGGCCCGCAGGCATTCACACGTTGGTATCGACTCAACTACGGGGGAGAGAGCCCCTCGGTCTGTTCAACCCGTTTCACACCTTTCCTCTTGACTTGCCTCTAGATCGCCTTCGGTACATGTTCACTTTTCGCGACGTCGACACCGCCGAGGAGTTCTACCACGGCGATATCGACGTGATGCCCTCAGTCTTTAGCCAAACGGTTGAGCTAGAGCTGCCGGTCAGGGGGCTCGTCACGGTGCTCGACGGCCATGACTACTTCTCGCACCACCGCCGCTTCGACATGGAGATTGCTCGCACGGCCACGAAGGGAGCAATGCAGTCCAACTTCGCTCGTTTCGCATTGGACTTCGTTCATATCGGCGAGGATGGGAATACTCGCGAGATGCCCGGCGAGGAGCGGGTGGCCAACTACGACTTCCGATTCCCAGACGCCAGGCGGTTCTACTCGGACGGAGCACCCGTTTACGCTCCTGCCGGAGGAGAAGTGGTAGCGGTCGTTGATGGCCAACCTGACCTCTACGAGCAGGTATTCGATTTCGATGCCGCAGTAGCGGCCAACCGGGTCCACGACCTTGCCGGCAACTACGTGGTAATTCGGCATAACGACAATGAATTCAGCCATATGTTCCACTTCCTGAACGGCAGCATCGGGGTGGGTGTTGGTCAACGGGTTGGGGCTGGCGACCTGTTGGGCCGCATCGGGTTCTCTGGGGCGGCCACCGTCTACTCGCATCTCCACTATCAACTGATGGACGGTCCGGATTTCTTGACGGCGCAATCTCTTCCGGCACGTTTCCGAGAGGTCACCTTTGTGAGTGGAGGCACGCGGGAAGAGGCGTTCAACGTGGCAATCGACACTGGGGACATCATCCTGGCGGGGTGACGCGCCTGCTCCCGTCCGCGTTGTCTTCGCTAGAAGTCATCCGGCGGCGCTGGAACCAAGCCGGGCAGAGACCTCGAGGCTGAGTTTACCAGACCATAGAGTCGCCAGATGAAGTTCGGGTTCGTCCTCCCATACGGTGACGCCGCCACGGCGGCGGAGCTAGCCAAGGCGGCGGAAGAATCAGGTTGGGACGGCTTCTTCGTCTGGGAGCCGGTATGGGGAATCGACGCCTGGGTGTGTCTCGCGGCTGCAGCCATGACGACGAGCACTGTTCGCCTCGGGACCATGCTGACACCTCCATCCCGGATGCGCCCCTGGAAGCTGGCGAGCGAGGCGGCGACGCTGGACAACCTGTCGGGGGGCCGCGTCATCCTCGCCGTCGGCCTGGGTGCGCCCAGCAGCGGATTTGCCGAGTTTGGAGAGGAGACCGACCGGGTCATCAGGGCTGAGCTCCTTGATGAATCGCTGGACATCATCACCGGCCTGTGGTCGGACACGCCTTTCACTTACCAGGGCAAGCATTACCAAGTGAGGCCTCTCGAAGGGATGCCCCCACCCCCGCCCCCAGTGCAGCGTCCCCGGATTCCGATCTGGGTGGTTGGGGCTTGGGGGTACTCCAGGTCGATGAACCGTGCCCTGAGGTACGACGGCATCCTGCCGCAGGTCAAGAAGGGAGAGGAGTTCTCCGACCTCTCGCCCGAGGTCGTGGCAGCGGTGCGCGATCACGCCGCTGAGCACCGCGACTCCCCGATAGACATCGTCATCGAGGGCAGCACGGGTGCTGACCCTGCAGCCGATGGCGCCAAGCTGGCATCGCTGGCAGCGGCCGGCGCCACCTGGTGGATCGAGGGGATGTGGGATGCAGTAGACGAGACCCGGATCCGCGATCGCGTAACTTCTGGACCCCCAAGCCTCGACTGAACTCATGCCCCAGTGGGTGGATTCGGCGAGAACTTCGCTGATCGATCCCTCGCCGCGTTGACGCGGCCGGGTTCGATGTCTACGGCAACGCGGACGAAACGGTTTGGGAGACCCTTGGGGGCATGAGCGCCAACTTCATGACCCCGTTCGGAGGCTTCGCCCGCCGACCTCCTGAGCAGCCCGTAGTGTGACGGCATGACGCAGTACGCCGACGCGGTCGGCACCCGCATTGCCTACGACACCGTTGGTGACGGGTCCGACCTCATATTCCTCCATGCCGGTATCGCCGACCGCACGATGTGGGAACCGCAACTTGAGACGTTCTCCGATCGCTACCGCTGCACTGTGTTGGACTGGCGGGGAGTTGGCGAGTCGGCCATCGGGAGCGAGCCCTTCAACCGCCGCGACGACTTGGCGGCGGTGATGGACGCAGTGGGAGCGGACACTGCAACCGTGGTCGGCTGCTCCATTGGCGCTGGCTTCGCCTTGGACTTCGCCATCGAACGACCGCAGCGGCTCGACAGGCTGGTTCTCGTTGGAGTCGTACCTAACGGTTTTGAGGGTGAGGACGACGACCCACTGTTCGGCGAGTTAGAACCGCAGATCGACGCTGCTATTGAGGCCGGCGAGTACCACCAGGCGGGCAAGATAGAGGCTCGTCTTTGGGTCGACGGACCGCGTCGGGATGAAGGTGCCGGCCCCGGTTGGCTCGCGGAGAAGGTCATCGAGTGGTCTATCCCAATCAACACGCTGACCGACTGGGGTGACTCCCAACAACTCGACCCGCCGGCGATGCAGCGGTTGGGAGAGGTGACCGCTCCAACTCTCGTTGTGGTCGGGTCAGAAGATTCCATACTCGTTCTAGCCGGGTGCAGGGCAACGGCAGAGGGCATACCCGAGGCCACACTCTCGCTGCTCGGAGGCACTGCTCACCTTCCCAACCTCGAAGTGCCGATCGAATTCAACGCTGCCCTCGCGGAGTTCCTCTCGTCGTGACGCTATTCCGGGCGAGGAAGTGGCTGCTGTGTCTCGACGTGTTCTCGATCATGGTGTTCGTAATCGTCGGGCGTGCCAATCACGGATCCAGCGAGTCCGTCGGCGGAATCTTCCACACCGCCGGCCCCTTCTTGTTGGCGGTGGTTTTCGGATGGGCGGTGGTCCGAGCGTGGCTCGATCCGGCATCGCTCCGGGTCGGGATCCAGATGGTTGGCGTCACCGTTGTCGTCGGGTTGGGGCTGCGGCGTTCAGCATTCGGAGACAGCACTGAAATCTCCTTCAGCCTGGTGACCGCAGCGTTTCTCACGCTGTTCATGGTCGGATGGCGCCTCCTTGTTCGACTGGCCTATCGCCGTCGTCTGGTCGCCAACTAGGAGATCCCTACGCAAGAGACCCCCTTGGAAGCTCCGGGAGGGAGGGTGGGTCTCTCTCATACCGACCGGGCTGCTGAGGAGGGGAGGAGGAGGGAGGGCCTCTCCGGCTCCGGGAAGCGTCCAACGTAAGAGACCCCCTCGTGACTCTTTGAACCCCAACGTAAGAGACCCCCTTTGGAGGAAGGGGGTCTCTCTTACACCGACCGGGCTGCTGAGGAGAGGAGAGGAGGAGGGAGGGCCTCCGGACTTTGCCTAGTCGGCCTGACCTTTTCAGATATCGGCCGCAGCACTCTCCTTCAACAGAACCATTCAACGTAGCGCAGATTGACTAGTTATCGTCGGCGCATGGCACTGTTCGAGGTCAAGGACCTCACCGTCGATGTGCGAGTAGGCGAAGAGTGGATGCCAGCGCTGCACGGTGCCAGCTTCAGCGTCAATGCCGGAGAGGTGCTCGCCCTGGTGGGCGAGTCGGGCTCCGGCAAGTCCCTCATGGCAGTCGGGTCGGTCGATCTCCTGAGAAGTGGCGCCAAAGTCACTGGCGGCGAAACGCTCTTCGATGGCAAGGACCTGCACAACATCTCCGAAGACGCCTGGCGAGAGCTCGTCGGCCTCGGGATCGGGGTGCTCTTCCAGGATCCCATTGGATCGTGGGACCCAACCATGGCTATCGGCGCCCAGTCGGGCGAAGCCCTCGGGGAGCATCTAGGGCTCACCCGCGAGGAGATCGAGCACCGCGTCTTCGAGGCGCTTGGTGAGGTGCAGCTCCCGCAGCGCCGCCGGTTCATGCGAGCGTTCTCCTATGAGGTGAGCAGGGGCGAAGCGCAACGCGCCATCCTGGCGTCGGCCCTGTTGTCAGAGCCGAGATTGCTCATCGCAGACGAACCTCTGAGCGGCCTCGACGCCACGGTGGCAGCCGCGGTGCTCTCGATCATCGAGGACCTCCGGCGCAAGCGGGGGATGGCGATGATCATCGTCACCCACGACCTCGGCATCGTCGCCGGCGTTGCCAACCGAGTGGCCGTCGTGTACGGCGGCCGCATAATCGAAGAGGGCAGTGTCGACGAGATCTTCCATTCCCCGAAGCACCCGTACACCGAGGGGCTGCTCGGCTCACTTCCAGCGATGGGCCGTCGGCTCGAGCCCATCGAAGGAGACGCCGACGACATCAGCTTCGTCCCCGATTGGTGCGCCTTCGCCGCCAGGTGCAAGTACGCCATCAGCAACTGTTGTGACTCGGTGCCGGACCTGAAGCGGCAGGGGACGGGAGCGGTCCGCTGCATCCGTTCTCACGAACTCGAGCTGCGAGGCGTCAACTCCTGACCGTTTCGTTCGGGCGGGAGGAGAGGTTCTACCATTCCGTCCGTGATCTTCTCCGACCGCACCATCCACGAGGCCATCGAGGCAGGACGCATCTCCATCGACCCCTTCGATCCGGCGTTCGTCCAGCCGTCGAGCATCGACCTTCGCGTCGATCGCTACTTCAGGGTCTTTGAGAACCATCGATATCCCTACATCGACCCCAAGGAGCCACAGACTGAGCTGACGACGGAGGTGGAAGCCGAGGACAAGCAACCCTTCATACTCCATCCGGGAGAGTTCGTCCTGGGTTCGACTCTTGAGGTGGTGCGTCTCGACAACGACATCGTTGCTCGACTGGAAGGCAAATCGTCCCTTGGTCGACTCGGTCTGCTCATCCATTCGACGGCCGGCTTCGTCGACCCTGGCTTCGAAGGGCATCTCACGCTCGAGCTCTCCAACGTGGCCAACCTGCCGATCGCCATCTATCCCGGCATGAGGATCGGCCAGATCAGCTTCTACCAGCTGTCGACGCCAGCCGACGCGCCATACGGCTCGTCGGAGGCGGGCTCGAAGTACCAGGGTCAGCGCGGCCCGACACCGAGCAGGATCCACGAGGACTTCAGCGCCTAAGGTCGGGCAACGACGACCATCCAGTCTCGGGAACTGCCCGCCACCGATGTCGATAGCCTTCAAGGCACAACTCCAGGAGAAGATCAGTGGGACTGTTCAAGGGCCTTATCAAGACCGGACTCGTTGTTGGCGGAATCGCCGGAGCCGTATACGTGGCTGAGCGTTTGATGATCCAGCAACTCGGCGACAACCCCGACCCGGAACCAGGTTGGCGACCGCAGACCCCAGACGGGGAGCTGAGCACCATCACGACGGACGACGGAACCAGCCTGCGCGTCATCAGCGAAGGCGAGGGTTCGCCCATCGTCCTCGTACATGGCCTGTTGGTGAGCCTCGATGTCTTTGCTCTCGTCTGGGACGACCTTGTGAAGGCGGGACATCGGGTGATCGGTGTCGACCTTCGCGGGCATGGCGGGTCGACCGTTGGCGACGACGGTCATGGCCTCGATCTCTCTGGTGATGACCTGGCGACCCTCGTACGTGAACTCGACCTCCACGACGCGGTAATCGTTGGCCACTCGATGGGCGGGATGGCGGCGTTGAGCTTTGCGGTGCGCCATCCCGACCTGGCGGCGGAGCGGGTGTCGGGTCTGGTCATCGCCAACAGCGCCGCCGGCGGTCTCTTCGACGCTCCGCAGAACCAGGCGCAACTCGCCCTCGTCAAGGCAGGTTTCGCCGGTGCCCTCATCAATCACGAAGCACACGGAAAGGTGCTGTCGCGGCTCTACTTCGGGCCCAAGCCCGCCCTTTCGCAAGTGGCGGCCCTCAACGAGATGCACGCCTCCCAGCCGCCGGAGACGATCGTCGACGCATCGGCCGCGCTGGAGCGTTACGAACTGCATGATCGACTTGACGAGATCAAGGTTCCGACTCTCGTCATCTCCAGTGAGAAGGACGGCATCCTTCCGTCATCGTTCTCGGAGCGGATCGCCGCCGGCGTTCCTGGCTCCCGGCTGGAGGTCCTCGAGGGTGTAGGGCATATGTCGCTGTTCGAGGCCCCCGAAGCCTTCGTCGACCTGGTCACTGGCTTCGTGGCCGAGGTGGCCACCTCGGTCTAGACGTCCAGGGCCTCGAGCTCGGCGGACATCGATGTCTTCAGCTCGTCGGACGCAAATGAATGGCGCACCGCTGTTGACTGCAAGTCCACCAGGGCCGCTTCGTCGAGGCCGTGGATCTCGTGCGCCAAGCGGAGCTCGGAATTGAGATCTGTCCCGAAGTAGGCCGGGTCGTCTGTGTTGAGGCATACCGGCACGCCCCTGCTGAGCAGCTCAGGAAGTGGATGGGCCGCGATATCGGCAACGAGGTTGAGGGCGACATTCGACGACATGGAAACCTCGAGCGGGATCGATTCGTTGATGAGATGATCGATCAGCTTGGGGTCCTCGAGAGATCGGATGCCGTGGCCGATGCGGTCGGCCCGCAGCGTCTTGACCGCGCCCCAGACGCTGGCCGGACCCTCGGTCTCACCCGCATGGGGAACCGAACCCAACCCGGCGGCCTTGGCGCGGTGAAACGAGTCGACGAACCTTTCTGGCGGGAAACCCGGCTCGGGGCCACCAAGGCCAAGCGCCACCACGCCGTGCGGTCCGTGTGACCCTGTGACGAGATCGGCCGTGAAGCCGAGGTCGGATGGCTCGAGTTCACGCGGTATGTCACACACCCAACCAAGCCCAACCCCGTGTTCAACCTGGGCCCGCCTCCTGCCCTCGTTGAGGCCTTCCACGTAGTCGGCCATCGGAATTCCACGCCGGTGGTGGTTGTACGGCGTCGTGGTGACCTCCGCGTAGCGAACGTTCTGTTCGGAGAGCTCGGCGGCGAGGGCGACCGTCATGTCGACGAAGTTCTCCCCGGTCCTGATTACATCGAGTCCAGTTAGGAACAGTCTCAGGAAATCGTCGAAGCTCTCGAACTCGTACCGCGCCTGCAGGTCCTCGGGAGTCTCTACATCCAGGTCAACGCCGTTGGCTTCGGCGAGCCGAAACATGGTCTGGGGGCGCAGCGAGCCCTCGAGGTGAAGGTGCAGCTCAACCTTGGGCAGCGCCGCGAGGAATCCTTCCATCCTCAGCTCAGTGCTGGGATTACCTCGGCGTTGAAGAGGTCGAGGGAGTCGCCCCACGCCGAGTCTGCGAAGTAGGCCTGCACGTGGACGCATCCGAGATCCTTGAGCTCACCGAGTCGGGCAGTGACCTTGTCAGGAGTCCCGATGAAGTACGACTTCCACACCCACTCGGTGTTTCGGCCGACCCCAGCTGCGAAGCGTTCCACCTTGGCGGTGATCTCGTCGTCGGTGACGCCCATGATGGTGTGGAAGATCGCGGTCCTGCCGATGTCGTCGTAGTTGCGTCCGATGGCCTCGCAGTGGCCGGCGAGGACTTCAGACTTGTGCTTGAAGTGCTCGGGGCCGGCACCGAAGTTGGAATAGTCGGCGTGCTTGGCGACCACCCGCAGAGTCTTCTTTTCGCCGCCGCCGGCAATCCATATCGGCGGATGGGGGTCCTGTAGTGGCTTTGGCTGGCATATGGCTCCTGCCACTTCGTAGTGCTCGCCCTTGTAGGTCGCGGCGTCCTGGGTCCACATCGCCTTGATGATCTCGACGCCCTCTTCGAGCTGGGCGATCCGAGTCCCACCCGACGGGAAGGGATACCCGTAGGCCAGGTACTCCTCCTCATACCAGCCGGCGCCGATGGCGAACTCGAGACGCCCGCCGGAGATGGAGTCGATGGAGGCTGCAACCTTCGCCAGATAGGACGGGGATCGATAGCTGTTACAGGTACACATCTGGCCGAGGCGGGCCGTGGAGGTGGCTGCGGCGAGGGCCGCCATGAGCGTCCAGGCTTCGTATACCGGCTCCTGGGTAGCGTCGGGAACGGTGTGGAAGTGGTCGTACACCCAGATCGACTCGAAGCTTCCGCCCTCGATCCGCTTGGCGACATCAAGCATGGTGGACCAGTGGTCGCCCGGGGCTACGCCGACGAGGTCCATGCGCCAGCCCTGCGGGATGAATGCACCGAATCGCACCGTGTTCCTCCTTGTTCGTTGTCGGGATTAAACCGCCCACAAAGCGCCGCGCAAGCCCAGCGTCTTGTGGCAGACTGTCGCCAACAGAGAAAGGAGGTGGTCCTACTGACAGGTTTATCAAGGACTCTGGAGGTGGCCGAGCGCTGAGCGACGGCTACTGACCGGGTCGTTGCTCTCCCGTAAGGGAAGGTGGCGACATCAACTCGGACCACCGGGACCTGGAGATCCGCAGGCCGTCCACCTGCGGCTGTCGCTCGTCGACAGAAGTATCTCCGGGTCCTTTCGCGTCCGAAGCGACTCGGACCACCGGGACCTGGAGATGCTGAGTAGCCCGCGCGGCCGTCCACCTGCGGCTGTCGCTCGTCGACAGAAGTATCTCCGGGTCCTTTCGCGTCCGAAGCGACTCGGACCACCGGGACCTGGAGATGC
>JAZFSG010000098.1:0-12926 GCA_036446035.1 Acidimicrobiia bacterium
CCCCCCTATAGGGGGGAGAGACCGAGGCCCTAACCTCGCTCCACTAACCCGAGGAGAGAATGGAACTGCCAGACAAGGTCAAAGACATGCTGGACGGCCCTAACTTCGCCCATGTCGCCACGGTCAACGAAGATGGCTCGCCGCAGAACACCATGGTGTGGATCGACCGCGACGGCGACCTCATCACCTTCAACACCGCCGAAGGCCGTGTCAAGACCGACAACATGCGTCGTGAGCCTCGGGTATCGATCTCCATGTACGACAACGACAAGCCCTACATCAACGCTGCCATCATGGGCCGCGTAGTCAAGATGACTCACGACCAGGCCGAAGACCACATCAATGCCCTGGGCGTCAAGTACACCGGAAAGCCCTACCAAGGCTGGCAGCCCGGCATGGTCAGGGTCAAGGTCTACGTCGAGGCCGACTCCATCGGCGGCTACGTGAGGGACTCTCACTGACCAATCGCGCCGCCATCGTCCTGGCCGCTTTGGCCTCGGCCTACGTGGCGGCGCAGATGCTGGCCGACATCACCAGCCTCAAGATCACCGAGGTGGCCGGGTTCTCGATGGATGCCGGGACGCTGGTGTACCCGTTCACCTTCACGCTGCGCGACCTCGTCCATAAGACGGCAGGCGTGCGGGTGGCACGGTGGCTCATCATCATCGCTGCCGCCATCAACTTGTTCATGGCCGGGCTGTTCTGGTTGGTCGACCAGCTGCCCCTAGCTGCGGAAGGCGGGCTCCCCACAGAGCTCTTCGGCGATGTCTTGGCTCCCGTGTGGCGAATCGTCTTCGCCTCCATCGTCGCCGAGGTCATCGCCGAGCTCATCGACACCGAGGTCTATCGCGCCTGGGTGGCGCGGATGGGTGAGGGCCGCCAGTGGGGTCGTGTTCTTGTCTCCAACAGCGTCGCCATCCCCATCGACTCCGCCATCTTCGTCGCCATCGCCTTCGTCGGCGTGCTGCCTGGCGCAGACGTATGGGAGATCTTCGCCACCAACGTTGTGGTCAAGGTGGCAGTGACGTTGCTTTCCATCCCACTGATCTATCTCGTCAAGCCGCAGCCGGTGGTGGAAACTGCTGTAAGCGCAGGTCCCTAGGTTGGGTTCATGAGCGATCACGACCTGTGGGCCACAGTTGACGGTCTCATCGAGGAAACTCTGCTCGATGATGAGCCGGTCTTGCAGGAGGTTCTGGAGCGCGGGCGCCAGGCCAACCTGCCCCAGATCCAGGTGTCGGCACCGCAGGCCAAGCTGCTCTACCTGTTGGCGAGAGCCATCCGGGCCGAGCGCATCCTCGAGGTGGGAACGCTGGCCGGCTACAGCGGTATCTGGCTAGCGCGAGCGCTACCGGAGGGCGGCCGGCTGGTGACCATCGAGGTCGATCCCGGCCACGCCGCGGTCGCATCAGCCAACTTCGTCGCAGCTGGCGTCGCCGACAAAGTTCTGCTGCGAACCGGTGCCGCCCTCGATGTGTTGGCTGAGATCGAGGCCGAGGGCCTCGGCCCCTTCGATCTCACATTTATCGATGCCGACAAGCCCAACAACTCCAACTACCTGGAATGGGCTACGAAGCTGTCGCGGCCGGGCAGCGTGATCGTGCTCGACAACGTGGTGCGAGGCGGTGCTGTGCTCGATCGAGAAGTGGATGCCAACGCAGCCGGGGCTCACGATGCCCTCGCATGGCTCGGCGATCGGCCCGGCCTCGACTCCACCGTGATACAAACCGTTGGCAGCAAGGGCTACGACGGGTTCGCCATCTCCGTAGTGGGCTGATCGTCCTCGATCACGATGTCGTGGCGATGGTTGCAGTCTTCGCACGCGAACGGCACAACGTCGCCGACCTGGAATTCGCCTTCGTCCAGAGGCAGCCGGTGGGCGACGCCGCCACACTCGACGCAATCGAGGGTCAGGGGAAGTTCCATGCCGTCACCGTACCGAGCGCTGCGCGGTCCCGTATATGAAAGCGAAGTCGGTGTGGTCGGCGGTTGCCAGCCATCCCAGCCTGCCGAGTTCAGCAACGAGCTCGTCCGGCCACCAGAAACGCTTTACCAGCGTCCACTCCGAGCCGTCGCGCAGCTGGCGTCGCCTCGTCTCCGGCCCAAGCGCCTCGCTGTCGCGTTCGCCTGCCGCTTCCGGCCAGTCGCCGGGCTCCGAGGCGTTGGCGTAGTCAGGATGGGCGTTGTCAACGAAGTAGACACGGCCGCCAGGAACCAGAGCTCGGTCCACGAGACTCCAGAATCCTTCCCATCGTGCCGTCGGTACATGGGTCAGCCAGAAGCCGAAGAAGATGGCGTCATAGCGGACGTTGGGTTCCCAGGCGAAGATGTCGGTCGCGATCGTCTCAACCGCGTCGTGCTTGGGGGACAGCAAGGCCAGCATCTCGGGGGCGGCATCCAACGCGGTGACCCGATCAGCAGCTAGAAGCAGCTCGCCGGTCCAGCTACCCGAGCCGGCGGCGATCTCCAGCACGCTGCCCGTCGGTGGGTCGGCCACCAGCCAGGCCCGGACGGCTGCGTCGTCGGCGTCCCAGCGCTGCAGGAATTCGGCGGTGATGTCTGAGCGGTCTTCCAGCCAGTTGTCGTACTCGACGGCCCGAGCCCGGTAGTAGGCGATCTGGGCCGCGACCAACTCGTCGATGTCCATGGAGAACATTGTGCCAAAGGGAATCACGGACCGCGGGCCGGTGTTGGTGAGGCCATGACCGACTACGACGCCGAGCGTTCCCAGAAAGACGAGTTCTTCAAGCTGAGCCACCAATCGCCGCTGCCCCACGAGCTGCAGCACGACTTCGGTGGCCTCGCCTACTTTCCCGCCGACGAGTCGATGGTGTTCACCGTGACGCCGGAACCGGGTGACGACGCCGAACTGACTATCGACACCTCCGACGGCCAACAGCGTGTCTACAAGAGAGCCGCCATCGCCTCCTTCGAGGTGGCAGGAGAAGCGGTCAGCCTGGCCCTCTACGACTCGGGGCACCCCGGCTACTTCCTGCCGTTCCGCGACAAGACCTCAGGAAAGGGCACCTACGGGGCTGGCCGGTACCTCGACATCGAGTCCAACAAGGACGGGACCGTCACCATCGACTTCAATCTGGCCTACAACCCGTTCTGCGCCTACAACGATGCCTACTCGTGCCCGCTGCCGCCGGTCGAGAACTGGCTACAGGTTCCCGTCGAGGCCGGCGAGAAGAACTTCGTCAAGCTCTAGCCGCAGAGGTCGAACTCGAATCGAAATACGTGGTTAGAGGCGTCGATGGCGTCCCGCTCCGCCGCGGTGAGTTCCGTCTGCGGGTTGGCGGCGTAGGCAGTTGCCCATCCTGTCAAGACATCGACCACTCCGTTGAGGTCGGGTCGGGAGCGTCGAATCTCCCCAGGGCCCCGCAGGTGACGGCGGCGGATTCGGCGATGCGGGCGACCATTCCGTCTGATTCGAGATAGACGCCGATGGCCGTTGCCGCGATCAACCCAAGGCGTCTCAACCGATCGCCTGGGCAAGGTCGGCGATGAGGTCGTCGACGTGCTCGATCCCAACCGAGAGGCGAACCAGGTCGTCGGGCACCGCGTTGGACGTGCCAGCGACCGATAGGTGCGTCATGACTGCCGGCACCTCGATCAGCGATTCCACCCCACCCAGGCTCTCCGCGAGGAAGAAGAGCCTCGCTGCCGCAGCGATAGCGTTGGCCGCTTCGATGCCGCCCGTGGGCCGGAACGAGACCATCCCCCCGTACTTCCCGCCCATCTGGTCAGCGGCCAGCTCGTGCTGGGGGTGCGACGCCAGGCCAGGGAAGAAGACCTCCTCGACCCCACTGTGGCTGCTCAGGTATTCGGCGATCGCCAAGGCGTTGGCGCAGTGAGCCTCCATGCGCACCGCCAGCGTCTTCAGTCCCCGCAGCACCAGATAGGAGTCGAAGGGCCCCGGCACCGGACCCGCGGTGTTCTGCAGGTAGCGCAGGCGCTCGATCAGCTCAGCATCATTGGCCATGACGGCGCCGCCGACTACATCGGAATGCCCGCCGAGGTACTTCGTCGTCGAATGCATGACCAGATCGCATCCCAGCTCGAGGGGACGCTGCAAATAGGGGGTAGCGAAGGTGTTGTCGACGCACACCATCGCCCCGACGGCATGGGCCACCTCGTTGACCATCGCCAGGTCGACCACCCGCAGCATGGGGTTGGTTGGGGTCTCGACCCATACCAGCTTGGTGGCCTCAGTTATGACGGCCTCGAGCGCAGCCCGATCTGTCATGTCGGCGACCGCGACCTCGATCCCGGACTGGGCCGCGACGTTGTAGAAGAACCGATGGGTGCCGCCGTAGGCGTCGTCGGGAATGACCACGCCGTCGCCGGGGGAGAGCAGCCACGCCACCAGTGCCGTCGCCGCCATGCCCGAGGACGCGGCGACTGCGCCCCCTCCGGGCCCTGCGCTCTCCAACGATGCCAGCGCCACCTCTAGGGCATGCCGGGTGGGATTGTCGGTCCGCGAGTACTCGTAGCCCTTGTGCTCGCCGGGCTTGTCCTGGGCGTATGTCGACGTGGCGTAGATCGGCACGGTGACGGCGCCGGTAGTTGGGTCCGGCTCCTGGCCGGCGTGTATAGCCCTGGTCTCGAATCGATCATCCGTCAAAGCCGTGCTCCTTCATCCAGTCGTCGTTGAAGATCTTGGAGAGGTAGTTGCGTCCACCGTCGGGAAGAACGACGACGACCAGGTCGTCGGATTCGGCTGCAACGCGCAGAGCGCCAACCGCCGCCATCCCGCAGGACCCGCCGACGAGTAGCGCTTCCTCGGTTGCCAACCTCCTGGTCATGGACATGGCCTCGGCGTCGCTGACCTTCTCCCAGCGGTCGACAGAGTCACGATCGAACGTTTCCGGCCAGAAGTCCTCGCCCACCCCCTCTATCAGGTAGGTGTCAACGTTTTCTTCCGAGTCCGCCGTGTAGATGGACCCGATCGGATCCACCCCGACGATGCTCACTGTCGGATCCTGTTGGTTGATGAACCTCGCCATGCCGCTGATGGTCCCTCCTGTGCCGACGCCGACCACAAGATGGCGGAGCTGGCCATCTGTCTGTCGCCATACCTCGGGTCCGGTCGTGTCGTAGTGGGTCTGCGGATTGGCCGGGTTGCTGTATTGGTCCGGACGGAAAGATCCCGGTGTCTCCTCGGTGAGGCGCTGCGCTACCGAGTAGTACGAGCGCGGGTCTTCGGGCTCGACATCGGTCGGGCACACCACCACCTCGGCTCCGTATGCCCGCAAAAGGTCCTGCTTCTCCTTGGACTGCTTGTCTGCCATGACACAGATGAGCCGGTAGCCCCGCAGCCGCGCCGCGATGGCCAAGCCGACCCCGGTGTTGCCGCTGGTTGGCTCGACGATGGTGCCACCGGGGGACAGCAGCCCCTCGCGCTCGGCCTTGAGGATCATGGGGAGCCCGATGCGGTCCTTGATGGAGCCGCCAGGGTTCAGATACTCGATCTTGGCGACCAGGTTTCCCGGGGGATGGAGTCGGGAAAGGCGGACGAGCGGAGTGTTTCCGATGGCGCCGGTGATGTCGTCGAGAACCTCCACGAAGACAAGGCTAGGTGTTCCCTTGTGTTGCGTGGCGGCAGAGGTATATTGCATCCATACCCCACCCCGGGTGGGGTGGGTAGAGAAGGAGCCACCAATGCAGGAAGAGCACAAGCGGTCGGCATTGAACCGCCTGAAGACGGTTCGCGGCCACCTCGACGGCATTCTCGAAATGGTGGAGCAAGAGCGCTACTGCCCCGACGTGATGAAGCAGGTGTCGGCGGTTCAGGGATCGCTGGAGAAGGTGAATCGGGTGCTGCTACAGAATCACGTTGAGACGTGCGTGCTCGAGGCCGTGGCCGAAGGGCGGTCCGCCCAGATCGTCGACGAGTTGATGGAGACACTCAAATACACACCCACCGTGACGGGTCCGTCCAAGGAATCCAATTGACAGAAACAACATTCTCAGTTCCTGAGGTCCACTGCGGCCACTGCAAGTCCTCGATCGAAGGCGCGGTTGGCGCTCTCGACGGTGTGACCGCCGTCGAGGTGAAGATCGACGAGCACGTTGTCGACGTGTCCTTCGATGAGTCGACGCTGGCCGACGACGCCATCGTTGGCGCCATCGAAGAGCAGGGCTACTCCGTAGCTAGATGACAGAATCCGTTCGCTTCGACGTCGAGGGCATGACCTGCGCCTCTTGCTCGCTGCGGGTGGAGCGCGTCCTCAGTCGCCAAGAGGGTGTGGTGTCGGCGGCCGTCAACCTGGCCGGCCAAGAAGCCCGCATCGAGGTCGAGCCGGGAGTTGACATCGAGCAGCTCGAGGCGGCAGTGCGCAAGATCGGCTACGAGATCACCGAGATCTCTGCCGACGAGCACATCGCTGTTGGTGCCAGGTATGTGGACGAGGCCTCGTACCAGCGGCGCAACTTCCTAGCGGCGGCTGTGTTCACGCTACCGCTTTTCCTCATCTCCATGTTGAGCAGCGGTTTCGAAGCCCTGCAGTGGGCCCTCGCCACGCCGGTGGTGTTCTGGTTCGGCAGGCAGTTCCACATAGCCGCCGCCAAGCGGGTTCGCAGCTTCACCGCCAACATGGACACTCTCATATCCCTCGGCACGCTCACCGCCTACTTCTATTCGGTGTGGGCGATGTTCTCAGACGAGCCGGTGTTCTTCGAGACGGCGGCGGTCATCGTTGCACTGATCTCCCTTGGCAGGTTCTTCGAGGCAAGGGCCAAGCGCCAGGCGACAAGCGCCATCACCTCGCTGCTCGAGCTCGGTGCCACCGAGGCCGTCGTCATGCGCGATGGCCAGGAGCTGACCGTCGCTGTTGAAGATGTTGTGCCCGGCGATGTCATGGTGGTGCGCCCGGGAGGCAAGGTCCCGACAGACGGATCGATCGTCGAGGGCACCTCTGCCTTCGACGAGTCGATGCTTACCGGCGAGTCCATGCCCGTCGACAAGGTCGTTGGCGACGAAGTCTTCGGCGCCACCATCAACCAACATGGACGCGTCCTGGTGGAGGCCGAGGCAGTCGGTGCCGATACGGCCCTCGCTCACATCGTGCGCCTGGTTGAGGCGGCGCAGGCGTCGCGAGCACCGGTGCAGCGCCTGGCGGATCGCGTCGCAGCCATCTTCGTACCCGTTGTCATCGTCATCGCCCTTGCCACGCTTGCCGGCTGGCTCATCACGGGAGCTGCCGTCTCCGACGCGCTGCGAAATGCCACCGCCGTTCTCATCATCGCCTGCCCGTGCGCCCTAGGACTCGCCACCCCCGCAGCGATCATGGTGGGCTCTGGCCGCGGCGCCGAGCTCGGAGTGCTCTTCAAGGACGCCGAGGTCTTCGAGAGATCGCGGACAGTCGACACTGTCCTTTTCGACAAGACGGGGACCCTCACCAGGGGCGTCATGACCCTGGCCTCTGTCGACAGCGATGAACCAGAGTTCCTTCGTCGGGTCGCATCCGTCGAGGTCGCCAGCGAACACCCCGTGGCGAGAGCCGTGGCCCTTGGGGCGGAGGAGCGCGGCGTTGACCTCGTTGCGGTCGACGACTTCCAAGCCCTTCCCGGGCTCGGAGTGCGAGCGACGGTTCAGGGGCTGGAGGTCACCGCGGGCAAGGCCAAGCTGATGGCGGACGCCGGCCTTGCCATCCCGGATCGTTTCACCGACACCCTCGCCGACATGGAGAGCCGCGGCGAGACGGCCTTCCTCGCCGGCTGGGACAGCGAGGTGCGCGGTGCGCTTTCGGTCTCGGACACGGTGCGGCCAACGGCCCGGCTTGCCGTCGAGAGTGTCGGCGAACTCGGCGCAACTGCGGCGATGATCACCGGAGACAATCGGCGCACGGCGGAGGCCATTGCCCTTGCGACCGGGATCGAGCGAGTCATCGCAGAGGTCCTTCCAGGAGAAAAGGCACAGGAGGTGGCCAGACTCCAGGCCGCGGGCGAACGAGTCGCCTTCGTCGGTGACGGTGTCAACGACGCCCCCGCCCTCACCGCTGCCGACGTTGGGATCGCGATCGGAACCGGCACCGACGTTGCCATCGAGGCGGGTTCGGTCGTTCTTGTCGGTGGGGACCCGCAGCTGGTGCCAACCGCCCTCGAACTAGCGCGCGCCACCTTCGGGACGATCCGTCAGAACCTCTTCTGGGCTTTCTTCTACAACGCCGCGGCCATTCCGCTGGCGGCTGCCGGGCTGCTCAATCCGATGGTGGCGGCGGGGGCCATGGCGTTCTCGTCGGTGTCTGTGGTTGGCAACAGCCTTCGGTTGCGCCGCTTCAGTCCTCGAAACTCCGGCGCTTCTGCCTGAACCAGCGTGGTAGCCGTCTCCCGGGGACCGGCTCGTTGTTTACCCCTGGGGCGAACCACTGCTTCGGCATGTCGAGGGCAATCCACATGGCCAGCACCATGACCGCGAAGCCAACGACGATCAGAACGAGACCGATAACTTTCTGGCTCGGAGGGGAGAACGAGAGCCAGATGGCTCCATAAACGATGGCGGCTGCTGAGCCCAGGAACATGGGGGGCAGCAAGATGACCTTGAGGGCGAAGATGGACCTCGACCACGGTGGACGGGAGCGGTGAAAAGCCAACTCCGAAGCGGGTTCGTCGGGTAGTGGCTCGGTCATTGGGCCAACATACCTGCCCCGATGGGTCATTGCCGGGAGTTGACTACTCTCGCGTCATGGACCCCGTGCACCGGTTCTCGAGACCGGCACTCCGCAGACCGCGTGCGATCATCGCCTTCGAGGGGTGGAGCGACGCCTGCGATGCAGCAAGCGGCGTCGCTTCCTATCTGGTCAACCAGCACGATGTCGAACCGTTCGCGGCCATCGACCCCGAGGAGTTCTTCGACTTCCAGTCCCGGCGTCCCGTCATCGATGTTGACTCTGGCGGCACCCGCTCGTTGAGCTGGCCGACGACGCAGTTCTTCGGGCTCGAGAGGCCCGAATGGTCGCAGGATCTGGTCGTGGTTCTTGGGGAGGAGCCGAACCTGCGATGGAAGACCTTCTCTCGAGAGCTGATGCGGATTCTCGAAGAGTCCGGCGTCGAGCAGGTCATAACCCTTGGTGCCTTCATCGGCCAGGTCGCCCACACCTTGCCCGTCCCCATCATCGGCGTTGCCACCGAGCCCGGTCTGGTAGCGACACACGGCCTTATGACCTCGAACTACGAGGGACCGACGAGCCTCCTCAGCGTCATCCTCGAGGCCTGTCGCGAGCAGGGGATGTCGGCGATCAGCCTGTGGGCGGCAGTGCCGCACTACCTGGCCGCCAACGCCAACCCGCGAGTCATGCTCGCTCTGCTCGACAAGGCCGCCGAGCTGCTCGATGTGGACGTTGACACCGCCGAGCTGCGCCAGGTCGCCCTCGAGTTCGACGAGAAGGTTGGCGAGGCGATGGAGACCTCGGACGATCTAACCAGCTACGTCGCTCGCCTCGAGGAGAAGTCGGGGGAGTTCGCCGGCGAAGAAGTGAGCGAACAGCTGATCACCGACATCGAGAGCTTCTTGCGCGACCAGGGCTAGGCCCTACAGCAGGTCGACCAGCGTCTTGCCGAGACGGTGGTGCTGATCGGCAGTGTTGTAAGCAGACTGCGCGGAGATGCGCAGCAGGCGCTGCGGCCAGTGTGGCCACGGCACGATGGGCACCTCGAATCCCGCAGCGAACAGCTCTCCCTGGTCGCGGTCGGTCACCAGAGCGCCTGTGCCGTCCGGCAGCGGCAAAGCGGCCATCGATCCCAGCATGTCGTCAGGAGCTGGGGGCTGGATGTTGAGGGCTTTGACCAACTCGTCTCTGGCCGACAGCGCCAAGTCGTGGTTGGCAGCCATCAGACCATCCCACCCTCCGGCGTGGACGCCACCCATGAAGTCGATAGCGGCCGGCACTGCCAGCGCAGCGCTGGGGTCGGTGGTTCCGACCCAATCGAAGAGCAACCGGAACCTGTTCTTGTCGGTACGTGGAGATTTGGCGCGGTGCGAAACGACGACGGGCACGATCTCGGCCTGGCGGTCTGTCCTGACGTGGAGGAAGCCGGCGCCTTTGGGGGCGCACATCCACTTGTGGCAATTGCCGGCGTAGTAGGCCGCACCGATGGAGTCGAGATCGAGCGACACCATCCCCGGAGCATGGGCACCGTCAACCAAGGAATCGATCCCACGAGCTGCAAGCTCGGCAACGATCTGGGCCAGTGGGAGGACGAGGGCCGTTGGGCTGGTGACATGGTCGAGCAAGGCGAGGCGCGTCCTGGGCGTCACCCTTTCGAGAATGGCTGTCACCACATCGTGGGGTCCGGACAGGGGAAACGGCACCTCGGCGACGACGACGGATGCTCCCCAGCGAGCTGCCACGTAGTCGAGCGCATTGCGACAGGCGTTGTAGGCATGATCCGTGATCAGCAGCTCGTCTCCCGGCTCGAACGTCAGCGACCGCAGGACGGCGTTGACTCCGGTGGTGGCGTTGGCGACGAGGCCTAGGTCGGCGGCGGAGCATCCCAAGAAGTCGGCAAGACGCTCCGTGGCCGAGTCCAGCAGCGCCTCTCTTTCCCGCTGCATGAAGCGAACCGGTTCGGCTTCCATCTGCTTGCGGATCTCCGCCTGAGCTTCGAGGACGGGGACGGGAGCGGCGCCGAACGATCCGTGGTTCAGGAAGTCGACTTCCGGGTCGAGAGTCCAGCTCATCCGGTCACTGAATCAGGCCGGCGAGGGCCTCGAACAATCGCTCAATGTCGGCAAGTTCGTTGTGGAGGTGGGGAGCTATCCGGATGGAGTCGCCGCGGATGCTGACGTAGATGCCGTCGGCGGCGAGCCGCTTGGCGAGATCACCGGCAGGTCCTCCTGGCACCCGAACACCCATCAGGTTGGGACCGCGCCGAGCCGCCGGGATCGGAAGCAGCCCAATATCAGTGGCCGCCGTCTCCGCCGCTGCAGTGAGTTGGGAGACGGCCGCGGCGACGGCCGGAATCCCCCAGGCCAGGATCTGCGTCAGAGCCGCCGTTGCCATAGGCACCAGCACGAAGTTGGAACGCTCGCCGACATCGAAGCGCCGTGCCCCCGGCTGATAGTCAGACTTGTAGTCGACGAGGCCACCGAAGTCCTCGCTGCCCTCTCGTGTGATCCAGTTGTGCTCGAGCGGCATGCCGAGGCGTTGCTCCTCTGCCACCCACATGTAGCCGAGCGAGTACGGCCCCAGCAGTGTCTTGTAACCGCCTCCGATGACGTAGTCCGGCTGCACCGTGGTGACGTCGAACGGCAGGGCACCGAGGGATTGGGTGGCGTCGACGACGAAGGTGGCGCCTGCCGCCCGCGCCGCGGCGCCGACCGCGGCGACATCGACGAGGCTGCCGTCGGTCCAGTGGATGTTCGGGGTGGCAACGACGGCCGTTCGTTCGTCGATGGCCTCGAGTATCGCCGCGGTCCAGTCGAAGTCCGCCGGCCGGGGCACGGTGATCATCTTCGCCCCCGCCGCCTCGGCTGTCACCTGCCACGGATAGACGTTTGACGGGAACTGTTCCGCGAGCACGATTACTCGATCGCCGGGGGAGAGCCTGGTGTTGGCGGTGGCGATACCGACCCCGTAGCTCACCGCCGGGATAAGGGCAACACCGTCGCGGTCACCGCCGACGACTGACGCGAACAGGCCGCGGAGGTGTTCGCTGGCAGTGAAGAAGTCCGGGGGATTGACCTCCCACGGGTACGACTTTTCCCGAACGGCCTGCAGCCCCGCCTCGGTCACAGACCGCAGTTGCGGGGACATGTAGGCACAGTTGAGGTAGCTGACCCCGTCCGGGATGTCGAAGAGGTGGCGCTGGCTGTCTATTGCCAGACCTCTGGTTACTTACGCTTGTGCCGGTTGGCGCGCAGGCGCTTCCGGTACTTGTGCTTGCTCATCTTCTTGCGGCGCTTCTTGACGAGCGAACCCATGTGTTCCCTTCGAGAATCGGGCCATAGCTTGGCGTCAATCGGTCCATGACCCAAACGCTCCTGATAATCTCAGGGCTTCATGGGACCAGTGATCGGTATTACAACGCGGGTTCGTCAGGTCGAGAGTTCGGCTGGAACGAGCCCGACTCACACGCTCAACGACGCCTACACGAACGCCGTCCAACGCGCCGGAGGCCATGCCCTGCTGTTCGTCTCCCAGGATCCGGCGACGGCCCCTGGCATGCTCGATCGGGTCGACGGATTGATCCTGTCCGGCGGCGGCGACATTCATCCGGCCAGCTACGACGGTCCCGACCACGACACTGTGTACGGCCTCGAGCCAGATCGTGACACTTTCGAGTTCGCCATCATTCGCGAAGCGATGGCAAGACGGATGCCGACGCTCGCCATCTGTCGAGGCGTCCAGGTGCTCAATGTCGCTCTTGGCGGCACGCTGCACGTCGACATCCAGCATGGCATCGACGGCGCTCACGACCACTTCCTCTCCGGTGACCCCGTCTATGAGACGCCCGTGACCGTCAGCCTCGAGGCAGACAGCAAGCTGGCCGGAATGTGCGATGCAACCTTGGCCGGCGTCAACTCGATACACCACCAATCGGTCAAGGATCTCGGCGATGGCCTGCGGCCTGTCGCGACGAGCGCCGATGGAGTTATCGAAGCAGTTGAGCACGAGGACCCCGAATGGCCACTGCTCGGCGTGCAGTGGCACCCCGAGTTCCTCTCGGAGAAGGCCGACCCCTTCGCGCTCGCCTTGTTCGAGGCGCTGATCGCCTCGGCCAGCGGTAGCTAAGCCAGTCCGCTGCCGGCGACCGTGGGGCGAAGGATCACCCCGTCATCGGCGAGTGCCTCGCCGAGGGCTTCTTCGATCGCAGTGGCGGTTTCCCCTGTCGCCAGCGCCAGCACCGAGGGTCCAGCCCCCGACCACGACGCATGAAGGGCTCCGGCCCTGAGGGCTACTTCGACGAGGGTCGTCGTCAGC
>JAZFSG010000099.1:0-3412 GCA_036446035.1 Acidimicrobiia bacterium
TGATGGAGCCGCTCCAGATGTCACCGAGGCTGGAGAGGCCGTCCAGGCCGACATGGGAGGCGATCACGATGTTGGCGTCGGGCGCGCCGTCGAGGGCGGCCAGTGTCCCGGCGGGGCGGGGGGGAAGAGTGTGGCGCAACCTCGCTGCGGTCGCCTGAGCCTCGGGGTCTTTCTGCAGTCGACGCAGGGCACGCTCTCGCTTCTCGGGAGTGAAGCGGGTGCCCTCAGGGAAGATCATCACGCCACCGCGATCGCCGAGGTCTGTGGCGAGGCGCCTGATCGCGGCAACCTCGTCTGTCGTCCTACCTCGCCTGTTAACGAAGTAGTTGGGCAACTGCTTACCACCGATGTCGAGGGCTGCCTCGGACAACAGCTCTCGCTTGATCAACCAGCGGATCCGGATCCTGTAGGGATCTCCCATGACGAAGACGAGCGGCAGCAGGTTGTCCACGATGCTGGCATGGCGGAAGAGCAGAATGATCGGAGCAGGCTCCAGCGCCTCGATGCCGGTAACGGTTGACTTCAGTCCGAGTAGAAAGCTGGCCGAGCGGAAGGTGGCTGCACCCCACCACCGCTGGACGGCGTATGCGGAATCGAGGAGGACCTTGTCACCGCGCCCGAACCCTGCCGCCAACCAGCCGATGAAGAAGCCCATGACCCCTAGGGCCGAGAGCGCGAAATAGGTCCACCCGAACGCCAGCATGCGAATCGCCATGAAAGGGGTGCGGTTCCTGAGCCAGCGGAAGACGTCGACGATCAGGGCCAGCGGGATCCACAGCGGCGCCAGCAGGGTGACGACGATGAGGAGGAGAAAGAGCCGAGGGATGGTGATGAGCCGACGGCGGATGCAGGCGCCGCGGGTCTCGAAGGTCTGTTTCACATCTCAATGCTATTGAGATTGGTCTAGCTGTGCTCTCCAACGGCGTATGGGAGCAGTTCCTCGATGGTCGGCAGTGCCTCCTCTGCGAAGATGGCATGACCCTGCCCCGAGACGTGGAACTGGTCGCCTGCCCACAGATCGAGATCACCCGAGGCGAAGGCGGTTGACATGCGTCCCCAGTTTTCGGTCTTGGCCGCCCTGTCGAACTGCTCGGCGACGCGGGAAGCAGCGTCATCGATGCGGCGAGCCCTGAAGGTCAGGAACGGCTGCAGGCTTCGCGGGAGACGGGGGATGGTGCCGAGGTCTCCGACCCCCATCACGGCCACCGCCCCTGAGACCTCATGCAGAGCTCCGACGATGGTGGTTAGATCGGTCTCGTATGAGCTCACCGGAGTAGCCCGGATGGCGTCGTTGGCGCCGACGGATACGAATGCCAGATCAGGTCGTAGTGCAACCGCCGCTTCGAGCTGCCCGTCGATGACGTCACGGGCCTTGGAGCCGCCCACGGCAATGGACGTCAGTTCAACGAAGTAGCGGCCCGAGAGATGGATGGCGATCCGTCGCGCGAAGCAATCGTCTATGTCGTCGACGCCGGGGCAGGTTATGGAGGAGTCACCGATCGCCACCATGCGGAGCTTCGTGTCTCCCGGGTGACCGAAGGTGCCCGATGTCTCCTGGTTGCCAAAGCTCGGCAGGTCCTTGCGATGGCCGGCGCGGTAGACCTGAGACGCGACGTACGCCAGTCCGGCGACGGGAAGGGCGACGATGGGCTTGGGGACTTTGGCCATGAAGGGAGAAGGTTAGGAGCTAGGCAGACCAGTCGAACAGAAGGCTTCCGGCCTGGACGAAGAGGACCCAGAACAACAGAGCCGCCGGGGCCGCGGCCAACGCCCACTTCGAGTTCGCACGCACCAGCCGGATGCAAACCACAAGCCCCACCAGCCAGGCTCCCCAGAGAACGGGGACAACTGCAAAAGGAACGACAAGGCCAGACGGCAAGTACGGCAGGACCCCTACGCCCAGGTAGGCAACGACGGCGACCGTTCCGACAACTCGGTCTCTGGTAGTCATGCCATGACCCCATGGGGCACGATTCGCCTAGGGAGAGAATCCATCAACGCCAGTGGAAGCTGGGCAGACCTGGTCTGGCGTCGTCTGGGGCGCCATAGCGAATCAGCACCAGGCTCAGCAGGGCCGCACCGAGGTGCACGGGCTCGACCGCTTCGAAGGTCAGTGGCTTGCGGCTGACGGTGGCCACATTCTGTTCGTGGCGGCGCAGGATCCACTTGGTGTCGGAACGCCACCGCTTGTCGCCGGGGTTGAGGCTGTATCCGAAGTCACGGCCCGATATCCCGTACAACCCGCCGCCGCTTCGTCCCACTGCCACCTTGCGCCGCTCCTTATCAACGACGAGCGGACACACGAAGCCGCCGATCGTCGCAGCCCGGATCCGCCACGGCGTGCCGTCTTCAAGCCGGACGGCGACGCCGTTGCCGAGATAGATGCGAAGCCAGCCCAGATGTCCAAGGCGGGCAATGGGCTCGCCTTCGAGCCTCAGCTCACTCACGGGGAATCGGCGCCAGCCGACACGCTTCAACTCGGCTCGTCCGAGGAGGCTGTGGTCGCTGACTACGGGGGTCGTGTCCATCGGAGCTCGCTCGACTCTCGGGTCTGTCTGCTATGTCTAGCTTCTCGGCGCCAGTTCGCGTAGAGCCGGTCGACCCTTTCGCCTACTCCACCTCTCCCAGGTACGCCTGGCGCATCTGGGGGTTGGCCAGCAGGTTGGCGGCGGTGTCTGCCAGCACGATCTGGCCCGTTTGCAGCACGTAGCCACGGTGGGCGATCGAAAGCGCCATGTTGGCGTTCTGTTCAACAACGAAGACGGTGGTTCCAGCCTCGTTGATCTGCTTGATGATCTCGAAGTTAGTTGCGACCAACACAGGGGCCAGACCCATCGACGGCTCGTCCATCAGCAGGATCTTTGGTTTGGCCATCAGCGCTCTACCGACGGCAACCATCTGTTGCTCGCCGCCGGACAGGGTTCCCGCCTTCTGGGCGAGTCGCTCTTTGATCCGAGGGAACAATTCGAAGATACGGTCGTAGTCGGCATCGAGATCGTCTGAAGACGGCCGCAGGAAGGCGCCGATTTCGAGATTCTCCTTGACGGTCATCCGCTTGAACAGGCGCCGGTTCTCGGGAACCATCGAGATGCCCCTGCTCACGATCTGAGCCGTCGACATGCCCGAGATGTCTTCACCATCGAGCACGACCGAGCCGGAGGACGGTGTCACCATGCCGAGGATGGTCTTCAGCGTCGTGGTCTTGCCCGAGGCGTTGCCGCCAAGGAGGCTGGTGATCTCACCCGCGTAGATCTGGATGTCGACATCCTTGAGGATGTGAACGGGCCCGGAGTGGGTGTTGACACCGCGGAACTCGAGGATCGGCTCGCTCATGTGTCGGTCTTTCCGAGATAGGCCTCGATGACCTGCTCATTGGATGACACCTCGTCGTAGGTGCCCTGGGCGATCCTGG